>CAZLRR010000012.1:0-15889 GCA_964562045.1 uncultured Methanosarcinales archaeon | reverse complement strand
AAAAAATACTTGTCTGGTGCTGATAAGATTTTTAGAAGTCATAAGAGGTTGTTTAAAGAGGTTTTGGGAAAGGTTTAAATAAGTTTTAATCTTTTTAAGTTTAAGATGGTCGAAGGTTCTTTTTGGAATTTTGTGTTGGATTATACTATTAGTCGTGAAACTACTCTTGGGGATGCAATTTCTATGTCTCCCAAAGATTTTGGTGATTATAGATTTTGGGAAAGGACGGGATTTGAAGATCCATTGCTTGGGAGGTTGGAATCTTTAGTTAGAATTGATCCTGCTCGAGCTTACCATATTGCAGACATTAATGGTATTAGTGATGGGTTCTCATTTCCTGAGGTGTCGAGAGATGTTTTAGTTAGGAGTGTTTTTTCTAGGATTTGTACAAGTAGATACCAATTTTTATTTGATTTGTTTGGGTTTGAACCAATCACTGATGAAGATAGGGAGGAGTTTGTTGAGGGTTTAACTTATCGTGTTGGTGGCGATAATTTAGATCCTGGAGATTTTGGGAAATATGTTATTTCTTGTAATTTTTTATCTGGCGAAATGTTGGCACAAATTATTAGAAAAGGCAATATTGGTGATGATGCAGAAGTTTCTTTTTATGCTTGGCGCGATGAAGGAGATTTTTATTTTGAAGTTCCAGAAAATCATTGTCGTGTTGGTGGTGGAGCATATTTGAGAACAGATTCAACTTTGTATTTGGATAATCATAATGATTGTAAGCAAAAAGTCCCAAAAACTCTTTTAGGCCGGTTTGATTGGGGTGTGAAATACGTTCTTTATCCTCCTTTGGCCGAGGAAGTAGTTCTAAAAAATTATTTGCTAAAAAAATTATTTTGTTTGCCTGAGGATGAACCCCCATTTTAAATTTCATAATTAATTTTTTAGCAAAGCTAAGCAAAAATTAAGTGGGATTAATTTTTTTACTAAGTGTTTTTAACCCCTTAGCTTTATAAATACTTATATATTTATATATAAATAGATTCATGGAGGTTTTTCAAGATGGCATATTTAAGACAACCGATTATTTCAGTTCTGGGACATGTAGACCACGGAAAAACTTCTCTATTAGATTATATTCGAAATTCTAAAATTTGCGCAAAAGAAGCAGGAGGAATTACACAACATATTGGAGCAACAGAAATTCCGCAAAAAGATTTATTTAGAATTGTTGAAAAATTCATCCCAAAAGATAAAGTAAAAATTCCCGGACTTTTATTTATTGACACTCCAGGACATAAAGCTTTCACATCTCTTAGAAAAAGAGGAGGTTCAATCTCAGACATTGGTATTTTAGTTGTTGATTTAAATGAAGGTTTCAAGCCTCAAACAATTGAAGCAATTGAAATTTTAAAATCAATGAAAACTCCTTTCATTGTTGCAGCAAACAAATTAGATAATGTTCCAGGATTTGTTGAACAAAAAAATCTTGGACTTTTGCAAATGATAAATCAGCAAAGACAAGATGTTGTTTATCGTATTGAAGAAAAAGTTTATGAAATTGTTGGGAAAATTTCCGAGTTTGGATATGAAGCAGACAGATTTGATAGGGTAGATGATTTTACAAAAAAAATCGCGGTTGTTCCAATTTCGGCTCTTAAAGGATTTGGAGTTACAGAATTAATCTCAACTCTTGTAGGTCTTACTCAAAAATATATGGAGAAAAAACTAACAATTGAAAATGAAGAAATTGGAAAAGGAGTAATTTTAGAAGTAAAAGATTATCCTGGGCTTGGAAAAACAATAGATACAATTATTTACGATGGTGTTGTAAATTCTGGAGATACAATACTGGTTCTTGATATTAACGGAGTTCAACAGTCAAGATTAAAATCTATTTTAAAACCTTCAGAATTAAAAGAAATTCGTGACTCTTCAACAAAATTCAAAACAATCCCTATGGTTCATGCAGCTGCTGGAGTTAAACTTGCGTGTCCAGATTTAGAAGATGTAAAAGCTGGAATGCCAATTATTACAGTAAAAAAAGGTTCAAAACCTGAAGTTATTCAACATTACAAAGATGAACTTGAGAAAGAAAATGCTGAGTCTTCATTGAATTTGAAAAAAGAAGGAGTTTTAGTTAAAGCAGATACTTTAGGAAGTCTTGAGGCTTTAGGACATATTTTAGAAGAGCACGAAATCCCACTTAGAAAAGCATTAATAGGTAAAGTTTCAAAAACAGATATTATTGATGCAAGCGCTGATGTTGAAAATAATCCGAAAAATGCTTTAATTCTAAATTTCTCACAAAAAATTGATGATGAAATTATTGCAATGGCTAAAGAATATAATGTTAGTATTATTTCAAATGATATAATATATAAATTAATTGAAGACTCTGTAGAATGGATTGCAAATAAAGAGAAAGAAATCCAAAGACAGAGGATGGCTAATTTAATTATGCCTTTTAAAGTTAAAATTTTAACTAATTGTATTTTTAGAGCTTCAAGTCCTGCTATTATTGGTGTTGAAACAATGGGGGGGACTGCTCGAAAAGGAACAGTTCTAATGACTGAGATTGGAAAAAGGGTTGGAATTTTAAAATCTATTAAAGATAGAGATGATAGTTTAGACTCTCTAGAACTTGGAAAAAGTGCAGCAATCTCGGTTGATAATTTAATTATTGGAAGACATGCTCAAGAAGATAGTGTTCTGTATTCTTTCATGCCTGAGAGTAACTTTAGAGCGCTGAAAAAGAACGTTGATTTGCTCTCAAAAGATGAAGTAAATACGCTTAAAGAAATTGCAGAGATTATGCGTAAAGAAGACACCTTGTGGGGATTATAACGGTTAATTTTGACTATAACTGCGTTATTCAATGTTTGGCGTACACAAGTTACGCCTTGACATTGAATGCCTTGTTCTAGTCCAAATTTCCTCGTTATAATTTTTATTGCTTGTGTTTTTTGTTATTATTTAAATAGTCCCCAAAAACCATAACAAAACTTTATAAGTTCTGTTCTATCAAACTTAATTATGGCAGAAGAAAAGTTTGAAGAGATGAAAATGAATGTTGAGGCAATTCTCTTTTCATATGGAAATTGGATATCAGTAAACGAGATTATGGACATTCTAGGTATTGACTCTGAGCTTTTAATAAACAACGCTCTAAGAGAACTTCAAGCTAAATTTAAACAAGGTTATTCTTTTTTTATTCAGCAAAACGATGCTGGACATTGGAAGATGAGACTTGCAGAAGATTATGTTCACCTAGCTGAAGATGTAATCTCCGGAACTGAAATTCCAAAGAAAGTTTTGAAGGTTTTATCAGTAATTGCATATGAACAACCGGTAACAAAAACTAGATTACTTGAAATTATGGGGAGGTCTGTAAAACCGGAGGTAGATTACTTATTTAATAATAAATTTTTGTCATATGAAAAGCATGGCAATGGTAAATATTACAAATTGACAAAAAAATTTTATGATTATTTTGATATTGATGAAAATTCAGACTTCAGAGAGAGAGCAAATAAAACTATGACTACTTACATTGAAGAACCAGTGTCGCAACCTGAAGAAGACAAAGAAAATTCGGACAATACAAGTATTCGAGAATGAAAATTTCTATTTTTTAGCAATTTTAAGAAACTTAGTGGTTACTCTTTATGAGTTAATACATTATTTTTAATAGTCGAATTTTTTGCAATAGATTAAGACCTAATTTAAGGTTAGAGTCATATATTGAAAATGGACTTTTTAGTAAAAAACGCACTAAAAAATATGTCTGGTGAAGAATCATTAGACAATTATGAAGTAGGACAGGCAAGAATGGTTGTTGTTGGTTGTGGAGGTGCAGGTCAGAATATGGTTGATTGGCTATACTCCAAAGGAATTAAAGGTGCAGAAATTATTGCTGTTAACACCGATCTTCAGGACTTGAAGATGAAAAATGCTGACAAAAAGATTCTTGTAGGAAAAGAAGTAACTCGTGGTCTTGGTTGTGGTGGACAGCCTCAAAAAGGAGCTGAAGCTGCAAAAGAGTCTGCTAGTGAAATTAAAGATGCAATGAAAGGTGCAGACATGGTTTTCGTTTGTGCTGGTATGGGAGGTGGTACAGGTACTGGTGTTGCTCCTGAAGTTGCAAAGATTGCACAAGATCAAGGAGCGATTGTTATCGGTGTTGTTACTATGCCTTTTAGCATTGAGAGAGCAAGAATTGATAAAGCAGAATTTGGTCTTCAGAAATTAAGATCTGTTTGTAACACTGTTATTGTAATTGATAACAATAGGCTTGTAAAAATTGCAGGAAGTCTTCCAGTTAAACAGGCATTTGCTGTTGCTAATGAACTGATTTCTGTAATGATTAAAGGAATCGTAGAAATTATTGCTGTTCCAAGTCTGGTTAATCTTGACTTTGCAGATGTTAAAACTATTATGAGTTCCGGAGCTGTTGCAACTGTTGGTATGGGTACAAGTGATACTAACAGAAGAGTTGAAGAAGCTGTTGAAGAAGCTTTAGGAAATCCTCTACTTGACATTGATTACTCTGGGGCTACTGGTGCTCTTATCCATGTAACTGGTGGAGAAGATATGACTTTGGAAGAAATTGATAGAGCAGGACAATTAATTACTGCATCACTTCACCAAGAAGCAAACGTAATCTGGGGAGCAAGAGTTGATGAGGGGCATTCAAAAAGAGTTACTGTTATGACTATTATGACAGGAGTTCAGTCTCCACATATTCTTGGTCATGAAACTAAAGAAGAAAAAATTGAAGCAGGAATTAAGACTTCCTCTGATTTAGGAATCAAGTCCATTTACTAAATTTTCTAACCAATTTTTTCTTCAAACAAAATGGCTTTTGAAATTATTTTAATAATTCTGGGAATAATTGTATTTTTATTTATAATCAGCGGTATCAAGTTGGTTATGGAATACGAACAAGGAGTAAAATTTACTCTTGGAAGATATAGCGGTTTAATGTCTCCAGGTTTAAATGTAGTCTTACCCATATTTCAATCTTACCAAAAAGTAGATGTGCGTGTTAAAACTGTTGATGTACCTAAACAAGATTGTATTACTAAAGATAATGTGTCTGTAAATGTTGATGCTGTTTCTTATTATTATGTTTTTGATGTGAAAAAAGCAATACTTGACGTTGAAGATTTTTATTATGCAATAAATCAACTCTCTCAAACAACCATGAGAGATGTAGTTGGTGAAGTGACTCTAGACGAATTACTTGCAAACAGAGATGCGATATCAAATAAAATTAGAACTATTATTGATAAAGCTTCTGATCCTTGGGGATTAAAAGTTGAACGAGTAGAACTTAAACATATTGAATTGCCAGAAAATATGAAAAGGATTATGGCAAGAGAAGCTGAGGCAGAAAGAGAGAAAAGAGGAGCAATCATTAAATCAGAAGGAGAGGTTGTAGCAGCTGAAAATTTAGTTAAAGCCGCAAATATGATGGCAAAATCCCCAGGTTCTATGCAACTTAGAACCCTTCAAACTATTAATGATATTGCGCCAGATCCTTCTCAAAAATTTATTTTTTTCCCGACAGAATTTAGTGATTTATTCAAAAGAAAATAAATTATAACTCGCTCTTTTGTGGGAAGTTTTATAACCACAAGACTTTAGATACTTTCTTCAACTAATAAGTTTATGGAAACAACAAAATTCATACAAATTGATGGAAATGAAATAGAAATTACAAGAACTCAAAGAGATATTGCAAAAGCTATTAGAGAACTTGCAAAACCTTATCATATAATGAGTGTAAGTTATGAGGGTTTTTCTACTGAGGCAAATTATGGTGCTGGGAGAAGGCATAATAATTTTACAAGAACAGAACTTATGAAACTTGGAAATCCAAAATATACTTCAAATAATTTGCTTATTCCACTCTCTGAAATTCATATGCCTTTCTCTGAGCCCGAGGGAACACTAGGATTTTTGCTTTTATCTCAATATGGATATCACCAATTTCAAAAACCAAGAAAAATCGCTGAAGAAATTTTGCCTAAAGAAAAAGTTCAAAAAGAATTTCAACACTATATTGGTCCTAGTTATGTTTCAACTTGTAATATGAGAAATGGCGGATTTGGTTACTCTTCAAGAACAAGAAACAGATATACCTCATCACAAAGTTGGGGTCTTCCAACAGAGATTTGTCTTTATAGGCCACAACTTGAAGAAATGTTTGGTACTGAAACTAAATTGGATTTAGATGTTGTAATGGGCAGAAAGAAATAAAATTAATTCTTGGCCTTATTTCTTCCTCTTTGTTCAATCTTTTGAACTCTTTCAATCACTTTAGAACCATTCTCCGCTTCTTTTTCATAGATTGAGCATAATTTTTCTTTCATTTCAAAAAGGTTAGGGTGTTCGTTTTTAATGCAAGTAAAAAATAAATTCAAATCAACTGCTTTCTGCTCTACATCACTGCTAAACTCTGCAAGACCAAAATCTATAAGAAAAATTTCCCCTTTCTTTTCAATCATATTTAAAGTAGTCAAATCTCCATGAACAACATCAAAATTGTGCATTTTAATTATTTCCTCAAAAGCTTTCAAAAGTAATTTTTTATCTAGAACTGACTTCAAAATATTGCCCTCAATAAACTCAAAATCAAAACAAAATTCCTTTTCATATATTTTTAGTGGTTTTGGAACATTAACTTTTACATCAACTAATTTTGTCAAAACTTTAAACTCTCTCTTTGTCCTAAATTTTCTCAGTTTAGTATCAATGATATTAAGACGATAAGTTTTTTCTTGTCTTTTTTTACGCAGATTCCCATCTTCAAGTTTAAAAATCATAGCTTCTGCGCCTTGCGAGAGTAATTCCATAATTTTATAAATATCACTTAAAATATAAATATTATGGTAAAAAAACAGCAGAAAAAAAGTTTTTTTGAATCTCTGCAAGGTGAAGTAGTAAAAGAAGCAGGGGACTATGTAAAAAATCGGATTAAAAAAAAAGCAATTAGGATTGGAGAAATTTCGCTTTTTGCAACAACAGCATTTATTCTAATGGTTTTGGGAGTAACAAATCTTCTCGGATATTTCTTTCCACTTCTCTCTCCCGGATACAATTATCTATTAATGGCAGTTGTATTTTTAATAATGCTCGCATTTGTTGAAATGCAACCCTAATGCAAAATGGTAAAAATAAAAATTGATATGAATAGAAGAGAAAACCTGAGGCGGCTTCACACTGCAACTCATTTAGTCAATTTTGCAGCAAGAAAAGTTTTAGGAAATCACGTTTGGCAAAATGGTTCCAATTTAAAAGAAGAATTTGGGACTCTTGACATTACTCATTATGAAAACTTGACAAAAGATGAAATATTTGAAATTGAAAAAGTTGTAAATGAACAAATTTTCGAAAATAAAAAAGTAAAAATTGAAGAAATTGACCGAACAAAAGCTGAAAAAAAATACGGATTCATCTTATACCAAGGAGGAGCAATACCAATGAAAACTCTGCGTGTTGTTCATGTTGAAGATTCAGACATTGAAGCTTGCGGAGGCATTCATATGGACACTACTGCAGGTATTGGACTAGTAAAAATTGTTGAAACATCAAAAATTCAAGACGGGGTTGTAAGATTGAAATTTGTTGTTAGAGATTTTGCACTTCAAAAAATCAAATCTCAAACAGACATACTTGAAAATATTGCAAAAGTTTATGGAGTTCAAAAATCTCAAATTGAAAAAACTGCCGAGAAATTTTTTAATGAATGGAAATCTCAAAAAAAAGAAATTGATGACTTAAAAAAACAACTTAAGAATTCATATATTTCACAAATTGAAAATTCACAAGAAACTGAATTTGATTTAAAAGCAGATTTTGACATGGGTTTTGTTATGGAAATTTTTACTTCAGTTATTAATCAAAAAGAAATTTTCGCATTAAAATCTCAAAAATATATAATTACAACTCCCGAGTTTGAAGTCACAGCAAAAAAAGCAATAGATAAAGGGAAATTCAAAATTCACATACTATAAATATAAAAAATGTTCACACTAATAAGATCTTATGCAAAAACAAAGAAAGGAATTTGGTTTATTCGAAAAAACAAAAAAGGAGATTTAGAATTTGACGAGTTGGGGAAACTAATTCTTGCTGGAATTGCTTTAATAATACTTATCGGAATAGTTATTTTTGTAATTAAAGGAAGTTTAGGTGATGAAGGCGAAAAAGTTACTGGCGGACTAAATAATATACTGGAATAAATATGACACTTGATTCATTTGTGGTTTTGGATTTGAAAAAAGATAACTTTGGAAGCGCTGTAAAAGTTCTCTCAAATGAAACTTCCAAAAAGATACTAGAATGTATTTCAGAGAAAGAAAAAACAGAATCTGAAATTGCAAAAGAACTAAGCATTCCTCTCCCAACCGTTCATTTCCATATAAAGAAATTAAAAAGTGTTGGTCTTGTTGATTTTGATAATATTAGATATAGTGAAAAAGGACGAGAAATTCGTTACTATAAATATACAGATAAGGCTTTAGTTATTGCGCCAAGAGATGCAGATAAGTTTTTGGCTGTTTTAAAAAAAATCTCAATGGTTTTATTCTTACCTGTTTTAATTTTGGTTATTTATACACTAGGGAAAGCTTATTTAATTAATCCTGAGCAAACTCAATCGTTTGGAATTGTTGCAGATTCTCAAGAGCGTGTAGGAGATTTTCCTGAGAATGGAATTAAAATGGTAATTACTGAAATTGAAACTACAAATGACTCTACTCTAGAAGATTTTGTTTGTGGGGCAGGAAATAATACAAATGAAACAAATATTTCTAGTTGCAGAGATTTAGAATCGGAGAGTAGAATTATTGTTGATTAGTTTTCTGAGCCAAATAATGACAAATATTTAAATATCTCCAAACTTCTTTTAGTTTTATGAAATTAGTAATTCTTGGAATTATAATTTATTTTTTGATACTCTTATTAATCGGTTATTCTTCTTCAAGAAAAGAATCAAAAGAAAACTTTCTAATTGCAGATAGAAAACTAAGTGCTTTTGGTTCTTTTGCATCAATATTAGCAACAAAAATCGGAGGTGGAACTTTACTTTTAGCAATTGTATATGCCTACCTTTATGGATATTATGCTTTTGCATTTTTTTTAGGCGGGGGTTTAGGTTTTTTTTTATTTTATTTATTTGCTAGAAATTTGAAAAAAGTTGCAGATAAAAAAAAGTTTTACACATTAATAGAATATGTAAAATATAAATACTCTGCAAACTCAGCATTTTATCTTACTTTTCTTTTGTTTTTAGGAACTATATTAAATATTTTAATTCAAGGTATTGCTGCATCAAAAATGCTTGAACTAATTTTTGGGATAGATTATTTTATTGCTTTATACATAATAATTGGAATTATTGTATTATATCTAATGCTTGGCGGATTTAAGGCTGTAATATATACAGATATTGTACAATTAATCTTATTTGTATTTTTATTTATTGGGATAAGTTTTTTTATTTCTGGACAAGCAGAGGTATCAGTCTTAGAATATGAATCCATACCTATTTCTTTAGTTATTGCATTTTTTGTTGTAGGAGTTTTCTTGCCTTTTAGCGGAAATGAATTTTTTCAGAGAGTTTATGCGACAAAAGAGAGTGAAATTAAAAAAAGTTTACTTCTATCTTTATTTGGATATTTGATAGTAGGTTTAATTCTTCTTTTCTTTTGTATTAGCGTGAAATCGGTTTTGCCAGATATTGACCCAGATATTGCATTATTTAAAGTTTTTTCAATCTTTTTTGAGGGGTGGTTTGAAGTATTAGGAATTGTAGCAATTTTATCTTTGTTAATGTCTACAGCAGATACATTAATGTTTAATGGAGCAAGTATTTTTTTACATGACTTGCTTGAGAAGAAAAATATTTCTAAAAAAGATTATAGAGTTGTTTTTTTACTTATTGGAATTATTTTAATATTTTTTGGTTTTATTTTTAAAGAAATTGTGGATTTAGGTGTCTTATATGGACAAATCTATTTGGTTGTAGGTTCGGTAGTATTTTATGGATGGATTTTCAAATTAAAAAATATTTCAAATAGTTTTATTTGGGTTTTTATTTTAACTATTTTATCTCTTTTAATTTTTGGCTTAGATCCTAGAGTTTTATTAATTGGAGTAATAATTTTTCCAATTAGTTTGGGGATAAGTAGAGTTATTTCTTCCTGATTTTCGCAACATAAAATCCGTTGGTATCATTATCCTGTGGCCAGATTCTAATTGTTTTTTCTGTGATTTCTTTTGGAATTTCAATATCTTTAAATTTGGTTACTCTATTATTCTGAATTAAAGGTAATTCCGCTGTCATTAACTCGGCATCAGGATTCTTTTCTAAGAATTTCATTACGCAAAGTTCGTTTTCTTCCGGGTCAATTGAACATGTTGAGTAAGTCATTATTCCTTCTTTTTTTAATAATTCAAAAGCTCTCTGAAATAGTTTTAATTGAATATTTACAATACCTTTTAGTTTTTTAGGGTTATATCTTCTAATAGTTCCGGGAGATTTTCTAATAACTCCTGAGCCCGAACAGGGGGCATCTAAAAGAACTCTGTCAAAGATTTCTTCTCCTTCAATTCTGTTTCCGTCAGCATTATTTATTAAAACATTAGTAAGTCCGATTCTTTCAAGGTTAATTTTCAAAGGACCAATTCTAGAATAATCAAGTTCATTTGCAATTAAAGTTCCAGAATTTTTCATTTTAATTCCAAGTTGAGTTGTTTTTGAACCGGGGCTTGCCGCCATATCTAAAACTTTAAAATTTTTGTCAATTTTTTCAGGAATTTCAAGTAATTCTGGAGGAGTCATTGAAGTTGCTTCCTGGACATAAATTTTACCCAAAAAATGCTCAAATAAGTTTCCCAAATCTGTTCTAGATTCTTCATCATATTCAACAAAGAATGAATTTTTAGACCAAGGAACAGGAGTAGTTTTAATTCCTTTATCATTAATTTTTTTAATTAACTCCTCTGGATTTTTTTCTTTTAATGTGTTAATTCTAAAAGATTTTTTTTGTGGTTTTAATATATAATCAACAAAATTTTCATACTCTTTTTCTCCTAAAAGTTGTGTGAATCTTTCTTTGAAAATTGGTTTTATTTGCTCTCTTAAAGGTAAATCAAGATTCTTTTTCTTTTTTGACATAAAAATTAAAGTTTATTGTAGTTTAAAAATCTGTTGGCAGAGTCACAAAAATTTAAAAATAAAAAAATTACAAATCGTTTATGACAGATGTAAAACTTGCATATGAAAAAGCAAAAGAAATTCTCGAGCTTTGTAGCAGTGAACATGGTTTTCTGGCATCAAGTGTTAATAAGGATAATTATAAACGAGTATTTTCTAGAGATGGAGTCATTATTGGACTTGCTGCACTTTTAACTGGAGATAAAAATCATATTGAAACGTTTAAAAAGACACTTAAAACTTTAGCAGATTTTCAGGGAGAACACGGGGAGATTGCTTCAAATATTGATGTTGAAAATAAAAAAGTTAGTTTTGGTAGAACTGTTGGAAGAGTTGATGCGACATTATGGTTTGTTATAGGCATGGGGACCTACTTAAAAAGAACCGCAGATAATAATTTTGTTAAAAAACATCTTTCTCAAATAAGAAAATCAGTTAATCTAATGGGTAGTTGGGAGTTCAATCAAAAAGGATTCATTTATGTGCCTCAAGGTGGAGATTGGGCAGATGAATACATAAACCAAGGATATGTGTTTTATGATGAACTGCTTTATTACAAAGCTTTGGAATCTTATTTATATATTGAATCTAAGTTTGGAAAAAAACCTGATTGGGTAAAACCTAAAATTAAAAATTTAAGAAACATGTTAAATGTTAATTTTTGGCCAGAACAAAAAGATATGCAAAGTCCAGACGTATATCATGATTCGCTTTTTCATGCAATTTTGAAAAGAAAAGAATCAGAATATTTTGTTGCTTCATTTACGCCTGGAGATTATGTTAAAAGTTTTGATAGTTTTGCAAATTCTCTCTCAATTCTACTTGATTGTGCTGAGGAGGATTATGTTCAGAGAATTATGGTTTATGTTGATAAGAATTTCTCGAAGAAAACTAATTATATGATTCCTTCTTTTTATCCAATTATTACAAAAAAACACTCTGAGTGGAGTTTTCTTCAGGCTAATTTTAGTTTCAAATTTAAGAATAAACCCTATCATTATCATAATGGTGGGCTTTGGCCTTTAACGACTGGATTCATGATTGCTGCAATGGTTAAAGCAAAGAGAAAAGATATGGCAAAAAAACACATGGAAGCGCTCGCAAAATTTGTTTCAGTTGATGATTTTGGTTTTTATGAATACTTTGATGCTGAAAAATTTTTGCCTAGAGGAGTTAAATTTTTAGGTTTTAGTGCAGCAGGATATATAATTGCATATTTAAGTTTATATGAAAATAAAGGGGTATTTTTCTAAAATGAAGATTTTAGCTACTGATTTGGATAGGACTCTTCTTCCCAATGGAAAATGGAAGCTTTCAAAAGGTGCTATTGAATTTTTTAATGATGAAACACAAAGAACACAGGGTTTGAATGTAATTTATGTTACAGGTAGGACTTTGGAACTTGTAGAATGTGCCATTGATGAGTATGGCATTAGATGCCCGAATTATTTAATTGGGGCAGTTGGCACTAAAGTTTATTCCTATGAGAATCAAAAATTTGTACCAGATAATGATTATGAAAAGTATGTATTGAAAAAGTGTCCTAACTGGGACAGAAAAAAAATAGTTAAAATTTTGTCTTCAATCTCTGAGCTTGAATTACAAGAAGAGTCTCTTCAAAACGAATTCAAGATAAGTTATTATACAGATGGTGTGAATGGAGAAGAAGTTATTGCGAAAGCAAAAAAATTGATTGAAGGAAAATTTGATGAAGAGATAATTTTTAGTTTTGACCCTATAAAGAAAAAAGGTTTGCTTGATGTTTTACCTAAAGCTGCAACGAAAAAAACCGCATTACTATATCTGATTGATAAGTTAAAAGTTTCAAAAGATAATGTGGTCTATGCAGGAGATAGTGGAAATGACATACTTCCAATGATGGCAGGATTTAAATCAATATTGGTAAAAAATGCAGACAAACATTTAAGGGATGCAGTTAAAATAGCAATTTCAAAAAATGAAATAAAAGAAAAAAATATTTACGTTGCAAAAGGTTTTAGTATAGATAAGAAACAAATTTTTAATGGAAATTATACTGCTGGTGTAATTGAGGGTTTATTGCATTTTAATTTTTTATAGCGTAATATTTAACTATATACTTAACTTTTTAAACAATAGATTTTTTATATTTATATGAGAGAATTTATTATCTATTCCCAAAAAGCATCAACTGCTCCATTTATTCGGGATTTGAAAGCAGCAGGACGTATTGATGTTTTGCTTCATTCTATTATTTCTGCACTTTTTGCATCAAATACTTTTAGAGATGATGTGAAGCTTCATTTGATTTTAATGGGTCCTCCAAATGCTCCGAGACATATTACAATTGAATATAAAGAAGGAAATACTATCTCGAAAAAGGACATGAAAAAGCTTCTTGAACTATGTCTTCGAAAAGCAAAAAATGGTGAGACCAGGGAGGTTCATCCTGGAGTTTATGTTGATGACTTGACAATTGATAAATTGCTTGAGAAATTTGAAGCCAGAAATATTTTTGTTTTAGATCAATTTGGGGAGAATATAAAAGAGATTAAAGATAAGCGAATAGAGATTGGAGAAGGAGTTTTTGTTTTAGGAGACCATGAAGGTTTTGATAAACAAACTAAGAAATTTTTGAAAAAGAATTGTGTTCGAATGAGTTTGGGAAAGCAGATGTATTTCACCTCGCAAGCGATAACTATTATAAATTACGAGGCAGATAATATATTATAAAATGGCTGAGAAAAAATTATTCGTTGGAGCACATGCATCCATGGCAATGGGTTTTGAGGCTACTTTAAAATCTATTAATGCAATTGGGGGAAATGCTGTGCAAGTGTTTTTGAAATCGCCAAGAGGTGGAAAAATTAAAGAACTTGATCCAAATGATTTAATTGGAGAAAATCAATTTATTAAAGATAAAAATATGTTTTTAGTGGGGCACTGTTCTTATCTTTTAAACTTTGCAAAAGATCCTGAAGAATATGATTGGGCAGTTAAATCCTTGGTAGATGATTTGCAAAAGATGTCTGATTTGAAAGGAGTTGGTGTTGTTTTACATATTGGAAAATATCTTGACATGGAAAAGAAAGTAGCATTTGAAAATATAAAAAAGAGTGTTTCAATTGTTCTGGAAAGCTCCCCTGATGATGTTATGGTTTTATTTGAAAATACTGCAGGTCAAGGAACTGAAGTTGGATTTAAATTTGAAGAGCTTAAAGAGATTTATGAGTTATTTGATTTTAATCAGAAAAAGAGAATAGGTTTTTGTTTAGATACTTGTCATATGTTTGTAGCAGGGTACGATATTTCAACTCCGGATGGCGTTGAGAAAATGGAAAAAGAATTTGAAAAACAGATTGGTTGGGATAAAGTTAAATGTATTCATTTTAATGATTCTATGAAAGAGTGCGGAAGTCGTGTTGATAGGCATGAGGATTTAGGTTATGGCAAAATTGGAATTGAAGGACTTAAAGCTTTTGCAATAATGGCAGTGAGTAAAGGTTTGCCTTTGGTTTTAGAAACTCCAACTAGAAATGAGAGTTATAAAAAACAAATTGAGATTGTTAAGAGTTGGTTTTAGAGATTCTCATCAATAATTTTTCGCATTACTTTGAAATCTTTTTCTGTTTCTTCTCGAAGTTGTGGTCTATAAAGCATTGCGGCAGGATGATAGATTGGAACGATAATAAATTCTTCAGTTTCCAATTTTATTTTATGTTGTGTTCCATGAAGTTTTCCAACACCTTGAATTTTCTCCATCCCCTCTGGTTTGAATCCTGCTAAAACAAACTTTGTTGAATAATTGCCAAGTGTTGCTATAATTTTTGGTTTGATGATTTTAATTTGTTCAATTAAGTAAGGTGTATGCGCTTTAATTTCTGTAGGTTTTGGGTCTCTGTTTTTCGGAGGTCGATATTTTAAAATATTTGCAACATAACATTCTTCAAGAGTTAATCCTATAGAGTGGAGGAGTTTGTCTAATTCTTTTCCCGCTCTTCCAACAAAAGGTTTTCCTTCTAAGTCTTCTTTTTCTCCACTTGCTTCACCTATAAACATTATTTTTGCATTTGGGTTTCCTTTTCCAAAAACTAGATTTGTTGCCGTTTTTTTAAGGGGGCAATTTAATTCTATTGGAATTCTTTCTTCAATTTCCTTGAGAAGGGCCTCTTTTGTTTTCATTAAAAAATTATAAACCTTAACTTTTATAAACTTTCTTAAATCTATAATTTTAAGTTGGGAAGTTTAGGTTTTTTATTTTCGGGACAGGAAAAAGTTTGCATATTTATAGAGATGAGAAAATTAGATGGAGACTATGTTTTAGGTTTTAATTTTAGTCTTAAACCTGAGACTGAATGCAGATTTTTAGGCAAAGATTTAAAGTTTCAAAAATGCGTTCTTGACACATCCAAAACAAAATATGCGAAAATCTCTCTTGCCCCTAAAACTGTTCTGGATTTTGAGTACTTAACTGCCTGGTTTGAAATTAAAAAATACAAAAAACTTCGCGAATTAATGATAATAGAAGATTTTGAGGGAGATTTTGATAAAGAATTAATCCTTAGAACAAATAAAATTATTGAATTGCTTTAGAAAACTTTTTAAAGAGAATAATTTTCCCTATAATTACTAGTGCGTCTATAGCTCAGTGGTAGAGCGGCTGCCTTGTATGTTGTTATTGATTTTAACCAAGTAAGCAGCAGGTCCAGGGTTCAAATCCCTGTAGGCGCTTTT
>CAZLRR010000011.1:10173-35791 GCA_964562045.1 uncultured Methanosarcinales archaeon | reverse complement strand
TTCTTCATTAAAAATAATTGCATTATGTGGACAATTTCTAAAACACTTAGAACATCCAATACATTTTGAATCATTAATTATATGTAACTTTCCGGCTTCACCAGAAATAGCCTGAGTTGGACAACCATTTTTACACATTCCGCAACCCACACACTTATCCGTAATAAAATAATACTTAAAATCATCATTATTTTTACCATTAATTAAATCTTCATATTCATTTCTAAAATATTTTAATGTTGTCAAAACAGGATTTGGCGCTGTTTGTCCAAGACCGCAAGAAGAAGTATCTTTAATCATATTTCCAAGCTCTTCAAGAAAAACTAAATCTTCTGCTTTTCCATTTCCAGCTTTAATTTTTTCTAAAACTTCTTTCATACGTTTCAAACCTTCACGACAAGGAGTACATTTTCCACAACTCTCAGAAACAGTAAAATCTAAATAAAAATCAGCAATATCTACCATGGAATCGTTTTCATCTAAAACCATAACTCCTCCACTTCCCATAATTGAACCTGCTTTTGTAAGTGATTCATAATCAATACCTAAATCCAAGCAACTTTCAGGAAGACAACCTCCAGAAGGTCCACCAGTTAAAACTGCTTTGAATTTTTTATCATTTTTAATTCCTCCTCCAATTTTGTAAATCACATCACGAAGAGGCGTTCCCATTGGAACTTCAACAATACCCGTATTATTAACTTTTCCAGTTAAAGATAAAACCGCAGTTCCCGGACTTTTTTCTGTTCCAAATTGTTTAAACCAATCTGCTCCATGTCTTAAAATATGAGATGAATAAGCATAAGTTTTAACATTGTTAATATTTGTAGGTTTTGCCCATAGTCCTGCTTGAGCTGGGAACGGAGGTTTAGGTGTTGGGTTTCCTCTTTTTCCCTCAATTGATCTCATAAGTGCAGTTTCTTCTCCACAAACAAAAGCTCCTGCCCCCATTTTAACTTCTATGTCGAAATTAAATCCTTCATTTCTTTGAATATTTTCTCCTAAAAAATTTCTCTCCTTTGCAAGATTAATTGCGTTATTGAGATAATTTATAGAATCTGGATATTCTGCACGGCAATAGATAAATCCTCTTTTAGCTCCTGTGGCGTATGCTGCAATTGTCATTCCTTCAATTAAAGCAAAAGGATCTCCTTCCATTAAAGTTCTATCCATAAAAGAACCTGGGTCTCCTTCATCAGCATTACAAACTACAAACTTTTCATCGGCATGCGCTTTTGCTAAAAATGACCATTTCATTCCTGTAGAAAATCCTGCCCCCCCTCTTCCTCTAAGTCCTGATTCTTTTACTAATTCAATCACTGCTTCGGGTGTTAATTTTAGAGCGTTTTTTAATCCTTCATAACCTCCATGATTTAGATAGTCATCAATATTTTTTGGGTCGATTTCTCCGCATCTTTCAAGAACCAACCTTTTCTGATTTTTATAAAAATCAATGTCTTCAACTTTTGTTCTTTTTAAATCTTGACCATGTTCGTGTTCAATGAAAAGTAATCTATCTACGATATTATCATTTTTTACGGACTCAATAATATCTCTTGCATCCTCAGGTTTTACTTGAGAATAAAAAAAATTCATTGGATGAATTGTAATTATTGGTCCTCTCTCACAAAATCCTTGACATCCTGAACGACTAATTTTAATCGGCAAGCTTTCATTCCAAACAATATCATTCAAATTCTGAAAAATTTGCTGCGATTCCAAAGATTTACAACCTGAACCTCCACAAACAGTAATAGTTACATCAGTTCTCATTTTCTCTTATAAGCCTCCAAAATTTGTTCAATTTTTTCTTCGTCAAGTTTTGTGAACTCTTTTTCGTTAATTAGCATTACTGGAGAAAAAGCGCAAAGTCCAAGGCACCTAACAATTTCAAGAGAAAATTTATTATCTCTAGTCATTTCTCCAGGACTAATTCCTAGTTTATCTTTAATTTTTTTAAGAAGTTTTGGTGCTCCATCAACATGACAGGCAGTTCCTTCACAAATTGCAATTACGTATTGTCCTTGAGGTTTTAACTTAAAAAAGTTATAAAATGTAACAACACCATAAACGTGAGACAGAGGAATTTCAAGTGAACTACTTGTCGCAATTATTGCATGTTGTGGCAAATATCCTTCCTTTGTTTGGATTTCTTTTAGAACTGGGATAACATGTTCTTTTCCTTTTTTATTTTCAAAAATATATGAGTACTTATTTTTATACTCTTGAACTTTTTCTGATAGAGTTTCGACCATTATATAATAAAAAATTTAATTTATTACGTTATATAATTTTATTATGACTTGAAAGTGGAGGGATTTAATTCCCGCCTTCTCTTTTCAAGTCTTCAAACCTTCTCTTTGCATCAACTTCCGCACGAGCAAACATTTCGTGAGCTTTCTCAGAATCCAAATTCTCAACAGTTTTATATCTAATTTCGCCATTAATAAACTCCTGATAAGATTTTGTGGCATCTCCTGATTCCCAACTTAGTGGATTTTCATTTAATGGATTGAATCTATAAAGTGGCCAGTAACCAGTTTCAACTGCTTTTTTCTCTTCATCTATTGAATGACTCATGTCAGTTCCGTGAGCAATACATGGCGCATAAGCAATAATAATTGAAGGTCCATCATATTTTTCAGCTTCAACCATTGCATTAATTAGTTGCTGTTTGTTTGCTCCAAGTGAAACACTAGCAACATAAACATTACCATAACTCATCATCATAAGCCCTAGATTCTTCTTGGCAGTTTTTTTACCATCTGCTGCAAACTTAGCGCTTGCTCCAATTGGTGTTGCTTTAGATGCTTGTCCTCCAGTATTTGAATAAACTTCTGTATCTAAAACAAGAACGTTAATATTTTTTCCTTGAGCTAAAACATGATCAAGTCCTGAATATCCAATATCATAAGCCCAACCATCTCCTCCAACACACCAGATTGATTTGTTTCTCAGGTAATCTTTATTTTCTACAATTCTTTTAAGTATTGGCTCGCTTGCTCCATAAACGCATTCAAGAGCAGGACCTAAATTTTTCTCGACTTCTGCTGCTGCAAGTTTTGCATCTGTTCCAGTTGAGTCCCAAACATTAAGAAGTCCCTTTAAACTTTCAGCAAGTTCAAATGTTGTTCCAGTTTCAAGAAGTTTTTCAATATCAGATTTTAATTCAACTCTAATTGCATCAACTGCAAGTTTGAATCCTAAACCATATTCGGCATTATCTTCAAATAAAGAGTTTGCCCATGCGGGTCCTTTTCCTTCAGAGTTTGTAGTATATGGAATACTCGGGAAAGTTCCTCCCCAAATTGAAGAACAACCAGTTGCATTTGCAATAATTAAATTGTCTCCGAATAATTGTGTTAGAGTTTTAACATATGGAGTCTCACCACATCCAGGACATGAACTTGCAAACTCGATTAATGGTTGTTTAAACTGCAATCCTTTAACTGTATGTTCGTTTGCTCCATCTAAAACATTTTCAGGTAAGTTGTTGAAAAATTCTGCTCTCTCATTTTCTCCAGAATTTCTAACTTCTTCTATTCCTACCATTTCTAAATCATTAACCGGACAAACGTTAGCACATAAATTACATCCAACACAATCTTCGGGGAAACACTGAATTCTAAATTTAAGGTCTTTTTCATTTTGTGTTTTTGAATCTTGAACATCAAAACCTGTTGGCGCCCCTTCTAAATTTGCAGGTTCAATTTGTTTCATTCTAATTGCAGCATTTGGACAAACCATAATACACTGTCCACATTGGATACATTTTTCATGTTTCCATTTTGGCGCAACTAATGTAACTCCTCTTTTTTCAAGTTTTGTAGAGCCTGTAGGGACTGCTCCGTTAAGAGTCATTTTAGAAACTGGAATATTTCCTCCTTCAAAGATTGCACAAGGACCAATTATCTCTTTTGCGAACTGACTTGCAGAATCTGGAATAATTTGTTTCATTGGAATAAAACTTGTAGCTTGGGAAGGAATTTCAACTTTTTCAACTGCGTTAATTGCGGAATCAATACATTTCCAGTTTTTATCTACTATTTCCTGACTTGCAGCTTTGAATTGTTTCTCAACATATTCTTTCATTTTTTTAACTGCCAAATCAAAATCCATTAAATTTGTTAATTTGAAAAATGCAGTTTGCATGCTCGTACTAATAACATTATTAAGTCCGTTTTCTCTTGCAATTTTTTGTGCATCAATAACATAGAATTGGATATTTTTTTCAATGATTGTTTCTTGCATATCTTTTGTTAATTCCAGAAATGCCTGATCTTTTGGAGTTGAAGTATTCATTAAAAAAATTCCTCCTTCTTTAATTCCGGATAAAATATTGTATTTTCCAATGTAAGATTTTTTATGCAAAGCAATGAAATCTAAATCTGTTGGAAGATAAGGTGATTTAATTGGTTGGTCCGAAATTCTTACAAAAGATCTTGTTGTTCCTCCTGATTTTTTAGCATCGTAAGCAAAATATGCTTGAACATATTTCTCTGTTTCTTCTCCAATAATTTTTATTGAATTTTTGCTTGCACTAACAGTTCCATCTGAACCATATCCCCAAAATTTACACTGATAAGTACTTTCTGGTTCACTATCAATTTTTTCATCAATAGGAATTGATAGGTGAGTTACATCATCGTTAATTCCAACTGTAAATCCGTGAAAGCCGCTATTTTCAAGATGGTTGAACACAGCTTTAACCATTGACGGAGTAAACTCTTTTGAAGAGAGTCCATATCTTCCACCAATTACGTTTATATGTTCCATTCTTTTTTGTTTCAAAGCTGCAACAATATCAAGATAGAGTGGTTCTCCAATACTTCCCGGTTCTTTTGTTCTATCAAGTACGGCAATTTTTTCTACGCTTTGCGGAAGGACGGAAACGAAATCATCAATTGAAAAAGGTCTGTATAACTTAACTTTTACTACTCCAACTTTTTCTCCTTTTGAAGTTAGATAAGAAATGGTCTCATCAATTGTATCACAGCTTGAACCCAGAGCGATTAAAACTTTTGTTGCATCAGGTGATCCTACATATTCAAATAAGTTATATTTTCGTCCTGTTTTTTGGGCGAATAAATTCATATATTTTTTAACAATTTCTGGAGTTGCATCATAAAATTTGTTTACGGTTTCTCTTCCTTGAAAATAAACGTCTGGTCCCTCTGCACCAACTTTTGCAAAAGGTTTTTCGGGTCTGATTGCTCCATCTTTAAATTCGCGAACAGCGTTCCAGTTGATCATAGAGGCAAGAGTTTCATAATCGATTTCGTCAATTTTTTGGATTTCGCTTGAGGTTCTAAATCCATCAAAGAAATGTAGGAAAGGAATTTTTGCCTCGAGAGTTGAAAGGTGAGAAATCGCAGCCATATCTTGAGCTTCTTGAACATTGGATGAACAAAGCATTGCAAAACCTGTACTTCTGGCAGCCATAACATCACTATGGTCGCAAAAAATTGAAAGAGCTTGAGCGGCAATACTTCTTGCTGCGATATGAAATACGCAAGGAAGCATTTCTCCTGCTATTTTAAACATATTTGGAAGCATTAATAAGAGTCCTTGAGATGCGGTAAATGTTGTAGTCATAGCTCCAGCAGTTAGCGCTCCATGAACAGTTCCTGCAGCTCCAGCTTCGGATTGCATTTCTTGGATAATTACTTTTTGTCCGAGAATATTTTTTTTACCTTTTGCAGACCATTCATCTGCTAGTTCTCCCATTGATGATGCGGGAGTAATTGGATAAATTGCTGCCACTTCTGAAAATGCATATGCAACATTTGCAGCAGCTGTGTTTCCATCACAAGTTATTTTGCCTTTTTTTTCTGATACCATATATAATAAAATTGTATGATAGAATTATTATATAGTTTTATTGTGATTTGAGAATGAAGAATAGTTAAATCTTCATAATTGATTAGGTTTTTGGTCGGAATAAAGATTTTAATAGATTTAATTCCCCAAACCTCCCCAAAAATTTTATTTTTGCAACCAAAAATAGAATTAAAATCTCTATCTCTTCTTGAACCTAATTAATTACAAATCTTCAAAGCAGTTTTCTCAAACACTTTCATTTTTGTTTTTGCTAAATGAGTTTGATATGTTAATTGTCGTGTTGCCAGAGATATTTTCGGCACCACTTCAAAAGTTATATCATTTCATATTATATGAATTTCAATAACTTTATAAATAAAGAAATCTTATAACTAATATGGACTTTTATGATAGGGAAGAAGAGCAAAAAATATTGAATGAAAAACTAAATTCAAAGAATTCCTATGATTTAATAGTAATTTCAGGAAGAAGGCGTATTGGTAAAACTGAATTAATTAAACATCTAAAGTATAAGGGTATTTATTTTTATGTAACAAAAGAGACAAAATTTAACCTTTTAAAAGATTTAACAACTCAAGTTAGAGAATATTTCAATGATAAATTTATTACATTTGAAGATTTTAATAGTTTTTTTGAGTATTTAATTGAAAAAGCTAAATTTCAAAATTTAACAATTATATTTGATGAATTTCAAAATTTTGAATCTGTAGATAAGGCATTTTTTTCTATTATGCAAAAATATATTGATAGGATAAATTCTGAAGATATTCCTTTAAAAATTATTGCTATGGGCTCTTATATAAGATTAATCAAAGATATTTTTAATTCTTCATCTGCTGCATTATATGGGAGAAAAACTGCTCAGACCGTACTTAAACCTTTAAGATTTAGATATATCAAACAACTTCTTGAAAAAGAGTTTAACATTACAGATGATGAAGAAATTATTAATTTTTATGGAGTTTTTGGCGGGATTCCTAAATATTATAAGTTATTTGAAGGGAATAGATTTAAAAATTTGACTCAAGTTTTAGATTTAACATTATTTAGGAGTGTTTCAATGTTAGAATCTGAAATTAAAGAGGTGTTTTATGAAGAGGTAATTGAGATTAAAAAAGAGTATTTGAGCATTATAAAAGCTATAGCTTTAGGATTTAATACTAATAAAAAAATTAGCGATTATACAAATATTGAGAAAACTTCAATTCCGACTTATATTAATGATTTAATGGACATTTATGAAATTGTTGGTAGAAAAATACCAATTACAGAGGATTATTTGAAATCAAAAAAAGGAGTTTATTATATCAAAGATTCTTTTTTGCATTTCTGGTTTTTTTTTATTGAGAAAAATAGGTCTTCATTTGAATTAGAACAATTTGATTATATTAAAGACCAAATAAGTAAACATCTTAATGATTTTTTGGGAAGAAATGTTTTTGAGAATGTGGCAAGAGAATATGTTCAAAAATATAACAAGGATTATGTTGTTGGTTCTTGGTGGCTAGGAGAAACAGAAATTGATGTTGTTGGTATAAATGATACAAATAAAGTAATTTTGGGGGAGTGTAAATATTCAAATAAAAAAGTGGGTTTTACATTATTTAATGAATTATTAGAGAAATTTGAGAAGTTGAAAGGTAAGGAGATTAAAAAGATTTATTTGTTTTCTAAATCTGGTTTTGAAGAGAATTTACAAGAGAAAGCAAAAGATTTAAATGTTGAACTTGTAGATTTGAATAAATTAGTTGAAGGATTGTCTTAATTTTTCAAAATCTTCCCTTTCGTGAAATGATTGATTTCTGCTGCGTTTCCTTCATCAGTATCTAAATGAACTGCTAAGCTAAATTTTGGTGAAACTCTAACAATTACTTTCTCAAAAATTGTTGATCGTTCGCTATCAACTTTAACAGAAATTTTTTGGTTGTTTCTAATGCCGAGTTTTTTTGCTTCATCGGGGTTTATGTGTATGTGTCTAGCTGCAATAATTACTCCTTCTTTTAAATTAACACTGCCTTTTGGTCCTTCAATTTTAATTCCGGGAGTTCCTTTTAAATCTCCTGACATTCTAACAGGAACATCATTTAAACCTAAATGTAGGCAATCAGTAATTGCTAGTTCTACTTGGGATTGAGGTCTTTCGGGTCCAAGAATCCGAACGTTTTCCATTCTATTTTTTCCGTTAATTAGAGTAACTCTTTCCTCGCAAGCAAATTGCCCCGGTTGAGATAGGGGTTTTAAAACTTTTAATTCGTAACCTTTTCCAAATAATTTTTCAACATGTTCTCTTGATAGATGAATATGATGTGCTGACACCTCAACTAAGACTTTTCCACTTTTTGAGGGCTTAACGTAATTTGCATTTCCTGCATTTGGGCAAAATTTTGTCACCATTTTTTATTTTTATTTTTATTTATGTATCTTATCAAATACCTCTTTTGCAATCATTTCTTCTTCGTTTGGATCTTTTACAAAAAGTTTTACTTTGGAATCATTTGAAGAGATAATGTCTGAGTTGTTTTTGTTTTTGATTTTGTTTAGTTTTACTCCAAGAAATTCAAGCGATTTACATATGTCTTCTCGAACTTTTGGTATGTGTTGACCTATTCCTGCGGTGAAAATTATGTTGTCAACTCCATTCATTGCTGCTGCATAGCTACCAATATATTTTATTATTGAATAGATTTGTATTTCATATCCTGCACGAACTTGTGGGTTTTCAAAATTTTTTAGAATATCTCTTATGTCTGTGTTTTGAGAATATGCTAAGGAACCAGATTTGTGATTTAAGATTTTGTTCATATCATATCCTTTTGATTGAAGGTATATTACTAGTCCTGGGTCAACATCTCCACTTCTAGTTGCCATTATAACGCCAGCAACTGGTGTTAGTCCCATACTTGTATCTATTGCTTTTCCATTAATTGATGCTGTTATACTACTTCCATTTCCTAAGTGGCAAGAAATTGTTTTTCCTCTTAGTCCTCTAGTTACAGATTTGTGTGAGATTCCGTGAAATCCGTATTTTTTGATATTGTATTTTTTTACAATTTCTCTAGGGATGGGGTAGTCAGATGCAATTTTTGGAAGATTTGCATAAAATGATGTGTCAAAAATTGCATATTGAGGAATTTTGTATTTTTTGCAAATTGTGATTACTTTAAGTTGGTTAGGATTATGAAGTGGAGCAAATTCTGCAAATTCTTCAATTGTTTTTTCAACTTTGTTATCAATTAAACTGGTCTCGCTAATTGGCCCTCCATGAACTACTCTGTGTCCGATTGCTGAAAATTCGAGGTTTTTTTCTTTTAGTAGATTGATTATAGTATCAAGAGCAGTTTCGAAATCGTCCATTCTGAGATTTTTGATTTCTTGGGTTTGGATTTCGAGATAACTATCTTTTTTACCTATTTTGTCGCATTTGCCTCCGATAATTTTTTCTTTTTTGGAAAATAGAGAAAATTTTAATGATGAACTTCCGACATTTAAAACTAGAACATTTTTATTGTTCATTTTATTTACTGAATTGCATTTGTTGGACATCCAGATTTTGCGTTTTCAACTGCTTCTCCACTTGCTCCTTCTTGTCCTTCTTTTACTTTTGCTTTTCCGTTATCCATTACGAATACGTCTGGAGCTGTTGCTGCGCAAGCGCCACACCCAATACATGTTTCTTGATTTACGTTTACCATAATGTTTAAAATTTGGGAGTTTTATTTTAAATAGTTTTTGTGTTACTTTTTAGGGATTGGGTTTATTTCTACTTTTTTGTCTTTGTTCTCTCATCTTTTTAGTAGTCAAAAATTAATATAACAAAAAAGAAATTAAAGTTCTTATGAAAGTCGCATTTTTTGAAGTTGATGAAGATTGGGAGAAGAAACTTATTTCTGAAAAGATTCAGGGAAATGAAATTCTTATTTTTGAAAAACCTATTCAGGAAGTTAATCCTGATGAGCTTAGAGAAGTGGAGGCAATTTCTGTTTTTATTTATTCTGAATGTGTTCGGGAGAATTTGGAAAAGTTACCAAATTTGAAGTTTTTAGGAACTAGAAGTACGGGTTATAATCATATTGATTTGGATTATGTCAGAGAGAAAAATATTGCTGTGACTAATGTTCCAAGATACGGAGAAAATACTGTTGCAGAATTTGCTTTGGGATTGCTTTTGGATATTTCAAGAAAAATTTGCGCTTCGGTTAATCGTGTGAAGACAGGTTCGTTTGATTTTTCGGGGTTGAGGGGATTTGATTTGGCTCATAAAACTATTGGGATTATGGGATTTGGTTCTATTGGTCAAAAACTTGCAAAGATGTGTAAAGGACTTGAGATGAATGTTATTGCTTGGGATGCTTTTGCTGATAAACTTGGTGATAGAGCAGCTGAACTTGGAGTGACACTAGTTGATCAAGATAGTTTGTTTAGACAAGCTGATGTTATTAGTTTGCATCTTCCTCTTTTGGAGCAGACTAGACATATTATTAATGAGGATTCAGTTTCTAAGATGAAGGAGGGAGTTATTTTAATTAATACTGCAAGAGGAGAACTTGTTGAGACTCAGGCTTTACTTAATGGACTTAATACGTTTAAGATTTCTGCGGTTGGTGCTGATGTGATTGAGGAGGAAAATGATATTAAAGAGGAACTTGAACTTTTGAGGAGCGGAGATAAGAGTTCTGCAAATTTTAAGCTTTTGGTTGCAAATCATGCTTTGATTAATCATCCTAATGCTTTGATTACTCCGCATAATGCTTTTAATACACAGGATGCACTTGAGAGGATTATGAATACTGATTTGTATAATTTGAATTGTTTTTTGCATGGCGAGTGCTGTGAGAATAGAATTGGCAAATAGGGCTTTATTTTTATTCTGAGTCGATATGAACAAAACAATCGATTATTTCGTCAAGAGATTCAACATTGTCTCGAATTTTGTTTCCGATGTTGTGTGCTTTTTTTATTGATGTTTTTGAACTGAAAAATACTTCAATTTCAGTTTGAATTTGGTTTCCGAGATATTGAGTTTTGATTTTGTTTATTTTTATTGTTCCGGGAATTTCTTCGGCTTTTTTCCTTATTTTGTTTTCTATTTTTTTTGAGGCGCTTTGTCCCATTAGTTGTTTTATGTTTTCATAGGAAATTACAATTCCGGTTTTTAATATTATTGTGGAGATTAAAAGTCCTATTAGTGCATCAATTTCGGGATATCCGATTTTCATTCCAAATACTCCAATTAAGACTCCAAAAAGTATAATTATGTCGTTTAAATGGTCACTGGCAATTGCTGAGAGGGCGGGAGTGTTTTTTCCTTTTATTGAGAGTTTTGTATAGATGTATAGGAAGAGTTTGATTGCTAGAGATATTCCAACTACATAGAGGAGGAGTATGCTGTAAGTTCCATAGTTTTTGGTTATGAGTTTTTCAAGAGAATATTTTGTTATTGTGATTGCAAGGATTATCATAAGAATTCCAATGGTATAGCCTGCAATGCTTTCTGCTCTAGTATGACCAAAAGGGTGATTATGGTCGGGTTCTTCATTGTTTATTTTGATTGTGAAATGTATGATTATGGCAGTTAAAACATCTCCAATTGAGTTGATTGCATCACTAATTAGACTTATGCTTCCAAATGCCAAACCTGTGAAACCTTTTATTATGGCAAGAAAAATATTGGCGAGTATATTTATTTTTGCTATAAAGAGTAATTTTTTCATTTTTAGAAATCAGTTTCGAGGAAGACTACGTTTTGTGTGTTTTGACGCTGTATTTTTACGCTTTTTTCTATTTCGAGTTCTTTTAGGTAGTTGTAAAAGGATGCTTTTGAGCAGTATTTGAAGTGTTCTACAAACATGAATTTTAGCTCAGAGAGACTCATTCCGCTCTCGCCTATCATGGATTTCATTTTTTGTTTTAGGACTTCACGTTTGTTTTTTTTTGCTTTGAATGCAAGAAGGGCTTCATATGGGTCTCTTTTTGGTTGGTTTATTGGTATTTCGATAGATTGTTGTGGGGGAAGTGTTTGTGTGTTAGTAGGGGTTTGGATTGGGGAAGTTTGAGGGTTTTGGGTTTGTAGTGTTTGGGTCTGAGGAGTTTGAACTGGTTGTTTTTCTATTAGATTTTTTACGATTTCCATTGCGATGCTAAGGCCTTTGATTTCGGCTTTTAATTCGCTTAAATCTGAGTTATTTTTTGAGAGTTCTTCTTTTAGGTTTCGATTTTCTTGTTCGAGTAGAAATAGTTTGTCTTGAAGTTGTTTGTTTTGATTCGAGACCAATTCAATATCAGATTTGCATGAACGAAATCCTTTTTTTACTTGGTCTTTGAAATCTTCCATAAATAGTTTGAATTTTATTCATTTATATATTTTTCTTGTTAGATTTTTTATCACAAGTTTTTTATTAAATAGTGGGTGTTTTAACTTAGGGTTGTAACAGAAAAAAGATTATTTTTTGATTATTTTTAGTTTAGTTTTCAACAGGATGAATTTTTGGCATGTGAATTTCAAGTATTCCATTGTCAAATCTGGCTTCTGCATATTCTTTATTGATTTCTGTGGGGAGGCGGAAACTTTTACTAAAACTTCCCGTTATTCTTTCGATTCTAATGTGGTCAAGTTCTGAGATTCTAGTTTGGGTGGATTCTCTTATTATTATTGTTAAGTATTTTTCGTCTATATTTATTTTTATATTTTCTTCTTGTATTTGTGGAAGTTCAATTTTTGCTACAACTTCACTTTCCAGCTCGTAAATGTCACATAGAGGTCTTCTGGGTTCTTGTTCGTTAGTAGTATTGTCTTTTACCATTTTGTTTATGTGGATTTTTAGATATATAAATAGCATATAGTGTATTTTATGATTTTTTTACAATTTTGTGAATTTTAACAGAACACTTATAAAATGGTAACCGTTACTATTATTATGTGTAATTATATTTATTTACTTGTCAATCCTTCGACAGGTAGGGGAAGATTAAATGTTAGAATGTGGTGTGAAGGATTGAATGAACATCTTGTGTCACTTTTTTCATATGATGTGGAAAGTGCGAGGATTATTAAAGGAAAGAGATTAGAGGTTTTGGTTGAGCAGGAAGATTTTTTGAGGGAACTTGGTACCCATACAAAATATGTGCCCGGGGGAGAATATACCTCTCACATTAAAATCTCTTCTTCTGTTTTGGGTTCAGATGAGGATATTCCTATAGTTTATGCACGATTTGAGAAACTTATTACAGGAGATGGAAAAAATGCGGCATAAATTGTTTAATTTCTTTGTTGTTAATTCTGAAAAAACTAAATTTTAAAAACACTAAGTTTTAGACTTTGATATGGGTGTTGCAATTAAGGAAATTCTTGAATTTGAGGAGATTGATCTTTCTAAATTGGCTAACAAGAAGATAGCTATTGATTCTTTTAATATGTTGTATCAGTTTCTTGCATCGATTAGGCAGGCTGATGGGAATCCGCTTACAGATTTTAAGGGGAATGTAACTTCTCATTTGAAGGGGCTTTTTAATAGGTGTGTTTATTTTAAGAAGAATAATGTGAAAGCGGTTTTTGTGTTTGATGGTAAGGCTCCAAAACTTAAGGAGAAGGAGAAGCAAAATCGTGAGGCGAAAAAACAGGAGGCAGATAAGAAGCTTAGGGAAGCTTTGGATATTGGAGATTTTGAAACTGCTAAAAAGTATCAGGGAACTGGAAAACTGACTCAGGATATGGTTGATGATGCTAAGAAGTTGATTTCTTTGTTTGGGTTTCCTGTTATTGTTGCTCCAAGTGAGGGGGAAGCGCAGGCCTCTTATTTGGTGGATAAAGGTGTTGTATGGGCTTGTTCTAGTCAGGATTTTGATTCTCTTTTGTTTGGTTCGAGGTATTTAATTAGGAACTTGTCTGTTTCTAATAAGAGAAAGATTCCGGGGAGTTCTGTATATAAGGAGGTTCCTATTGAATTTTTTGATTTGGAGAAAAATCTTGAGAGGTTGGGAATTGATAGGGATGAGTTAATTGTGATTGGAATTTTGTGTGGGACTGATTTTAATCCTGGCGGTATTAAGGGTGTGGGGCCTAAAAAGGCCCTTAAGTTTGTGAAAGAGTATCGTGATAGGTGGGATGAGTTGTTTAATTTGTTGGATTGGTGGGATTATTTTTCTTATCCGTGGAATGAGGTTTTTAATACGTTTAAGAAGATACCTGTTGAGGATGTGTCTGATTTGAAGTTTGAGTCTATGAATAGAGATGCGATTTTGGAGTTTTTAGAGATTAAGTCTTTTGATGCTAAATTGCTGGAGAGAAGTTTGAATACGGTTAAATCAGTTAAAACACTTGATAGTTATTTTGGTTAATAGGAAAGAAAAAAATTAAAAAATATTTTGCTGTTTGTTTTATTCTTTGACGCAGCATCCGGGTATAGGTAAATAATTACTCCAACCATCTCCTTTATCTTCACAGGAGGCATGGTCCCCTTTTTCTTCAACAGCAGAATAGCCACTTAAAACTGGGTTTTTATCATTACAACTAGTAGGATTTACGTTGTTGATTTGCTCGTTGTTATCATTCATTTTTGAGATGAAGAATACTACTATGATTAGCAGCACAATGATTACCAGAATAGCAATTACAATTGTATTCATTGGTAAACTTTGACCTTTTGTATATTTTTTTAGGTTCATTTTAATAGAATTTGAGTGACTATAATTTATAAAGTTTTATTGTCTCTGGGCTTTGTTATGGGATTCTTTCTAGGTGTTCAATTAGCTGGGAGAGTTTTTCTTTTTTTGATTTGTCAATTTTATCTTGTATTCTGTCTGTTTCTGTTTTTGTTGCTTCTTCGGGTTTTTTGTTTTCTTGTGTTATTTCTTTTTGCATTTCTTCGATTAGTTTGGATTTTATTTGTTCTAGGAAGTCTTCACTTGCTTGTCCGCCTTCCCAGTTGATTTTGAGGTTGTCATTTTGATATCGGGGAGTTATGTGAATTGTGTTTTTGTTATAGTTCCAGAATATATTGGTTCCGTGAGCTTGAAGGATTTCAAAGAGTGCTGCGGAGAAAGCTTTTGAGAAGAGAAATATGTAACTTAGTTCGTTTTCTGAGAGCTGAGATAGGGGTTTTTGGGAGTTGTGAATTAATATGATTTCTCCGGGGATGGATGAATCTTTTTTTATGTAGGCAGTTATTTCTTCGTCTTGGTAGAAGGTGTGTGGGTTTTGTGGTTTTGATTTAAGTTCTGTGTTTGGTGTTGAGTTTTGGGGTTGAGGTTTTGATTCTGGTTTTGGTTCTTTTTTCTCGATTTGTATTTCTGGCACTTTTTGAAGAGGTTCAGGGTCTTTTTTTTCTATTTCGATTTTGTCGTCGGGGAGTATTTCTGGTTTGTCTTTGTCTTGTTTTGGATGAGGTGAGGGAGTGAATTTTTTTTCTTCTTGACCCATTAAGAGTGAGTCTAAACTATTGTCGTCTTGTTTTCGGTGTGGGTTTTTTTCGTGGAATTCGTCTTTTATTTTGTCGATTTCTATATAGTCTGCATCGTTTTGATTTGTTTGTGGAGTTTCGTTTGAGTTTTGGGCTTTTTGTAATATTTGAAATATTTGGTCTAGGTCAGAGTTAATTTTTGGCAGTTGAAGGAGGTTGTCGTTTGTTTTTCTTGGAATTATCATTGCTCGTTTTCCTTCTACAATTATGTTTGTTGCATCAGCTTCCATTTCTTCAAATATTAGTACTGAGAAGTTTCTTAGAATGTTGTATTGGATTTCGTTTTTGAAGTTGAATAGTAAGTAGGGAGTTTTTCCCTTTTGAAGGTAGAGTTTGAAGTTTTCAGTTTCAAAAATTTGTGTTGGATTCTCGTTGGTTATTGGTTTTTCGAATTCTTGTTGATTTTGTTGTTCTTGTTGTTCTTCTGGTGCTTCTTGAGGTTTTTCGCTCATTTCGGTTTCTTTTATTTTATTAGTCTCTAATGCTGCAAAGGCAGTTTTTAGGAACTGAATTTTGATTGTGATTAGTTTTTCTATTAGATTTAGAATGTCTTTTTTTGTGAGTTTTTTTGTTGGGTCTTTTATGATTCTGTTAAGGTTTGAACTTTTGATTCTTAGAAGGTCTTTGATTTTGTAAATGCATTCTTCTAAGGTTTCGAAGTCTTCGAGATTTTGAATTTTTAGACCTGAGAGTTGGAGTGAGACTGCCTGAATTCTGTCGTCAATTTTTACTTTTTCGTATGAGTCTAGTCCGAAAATTTGTGCTTTCAACTCTTTTAACATATTTTTTGTCGTTTTTTATTATTTAAAAATATTTGTTATTTTATTTAAGGAATATAGGAATTATGATTCTTTTTCTGTTTCTTGAACTACATTATAATATTGACCAAGTTGTTCTTGAGTTATTTCGTATTTTTGAAGAAGGTTATCTTTGTAATTTATTGCATCTGTAATTGTTGTGGGGATATCAGGATTTTGTGCGTTGATTTGCATTTGTCTTAGGGAGTTTAAGTCTTTAAGAAATTGTTCGAGTTGTCCTGTTCCAAGTGTTATGGATCCATTTAGTCTTTGGGCTAGTTGTTGTATTTTTTCTTCCATCCTTTTAATTGCCCAAGGGTTTTTAAAATTTATAAACTTTTGGATTGTTTATATTCTTCAATTGCAAGTTTAAGTAATCCATCATCATCAGAATATACTGTGGATTTCATTTGGTTTGATAGGTGATTGTATGCTTGTTGGTAACGTGGTAGTTTTTTCATATCGCCTTTTTGAATTAAATCAGAAATTTTACTTTCTAATAGAATAAAGTATTCTAATCCTTGATTTTCGTCATTTACTATGTTTGATGATGTTTCTAGATAATCTGAAACTTTTTGTAGCAAATCCCTCCTATCCTTCCCCATAATTACCTTTTGAAAAAGAAGTTTTTAAATCTTTCTTAAAAAAACTAGAAATGCTGTGTGGTCGGTTTCTTTTTGATGGTTTGGCCGAGCAACACGAGAGTTGATTTTCCATTCTCTGTGTATTATTTCTGAGATTTCTTCGGTGTAGAGTTCGTCTTTTTTGTTTTCGTTTATGAATTGGATTAAGTTTGAGATCTGAGTTATCGAGGGCAAATAGCAGCAAATGAGAGATCCTGAGGCGATTTTAGACAACTTTTTTTCAAGTACTTCTATTGGCTCGGGCATGTCTAAGAATACGAAATCTGCACTTAGCTTTTCTATGTCGTCAGCTAGGTTTTTATTTATTAATTTTACGTTTTTAAGTCCAAAATTGTTGATATTTTTTTCAATTATGTCGCAATGGTCTTTTCTTATTTCATAAGTTAGTACTTTTTTTACAAATCTGGCAAAAAAGCAAGTTGCTGCACCACTTCCGCCTCCTGCTTCTAAAATTGTAGAGTTTTTATCTATTCCAGCACGTGCTAAAATATATCCCAAATCTTTAGTTATTAATATTTGTGGTCCTCTTTTAATTTTCTGAGCTTTATCGTATAGATTTGAGTCTGAGATTAGAAATTCTGTGCCTTTGTTACTAAGGAGTCTATTTTTGCCCGATTTTAGGTCTTCTTCTTGAAATGAACCTTCTTTACAATGATAATCTCCTTGCTTGTTATAGTAGTAGATTCTGCCGGTTTTTAGGCTTAGTAAAACTTTCATATGTAGGAAAAGGAAGGATAGCTTAAATAACTAACGTTTTTAAAAGGATGTGGATATTTATTATTAATGTTAAGTGAGGGAAAGTTTTCACTTTGAAATGGCAACAAATCCGAAAGGTTTATAAATATCGCTGAACTTAACATAATTACAACTCAAAAAGTTGGGTGTAACTTATATTAAAAAATGAAAGCTGTAAACAAAATGTTTTTCGCAGTATCCTTGGCAATCTTTGCATTACTTGGTTCAGTATTCGCTGCTCCATTTTATGTAGAAAGTGTTAATTTCGAGGATGATAACAACGTAGTTGTTGTTTCTGTTGAAAATACAAATGTAGAAGATTATGATGCTTTTTGGCTAGACTTCACTATTGAAGAACTAGGAACTATGAAAAAAATCGGTCCAATTGAATTAAATGAAGGAATTGAAGAATTTAAATACGATTTGGACGAGATTACTGATAACTATGATGCTCTTAAACAAGGAGAAGTATATAGATTGTCTGTTTCCGCAGATGATGACACTGATAATGTTACTGAAACATTCTTGTTTGGTAATAATAGAGTAGAAGAAGATTTCATTATTGAAAAAATTGAAATTAATGGTGTAGAAATCAGAGATAACGCTGTTAGAGGTGTTGAAGTTGGTGAAACTGTAGATGTTGAAATTGTATTTATTCCTGATGTTAGTGCAGATGATGCAAGAATTAGATTGGAACTAGATGCAGATGATAACAACTTGTTAACTGATACTACTGATAGATTCAACGTTGTTGAAGGTGTTACTAAGTCAATTACAATGTCTATTAAACTTCCTGAAAATATGGATGCTCAAGAAGATAACGTAATTAGATTAACAGGTCTAGGTCCTCTTTCTGAATTGAATAGAGAGCTAGATGTTTATGTTGATACTGATAGACACAGAGTAGATATCGAAGATTTGGTTATGGTATCAAGTTCCGGTGTTGAACCAGGTCAGAACATTATTGCTAACGTTAGAATGGAAAACAGAGGTCAGAAAGATCAGGATTCCGTTAAAGTTGAAGTTGCTGTTCCAGAACTAGGAGTTAGAGAGTTCTCATACATCTCAAACTTAGGTGCTGAAGAAGTAGCTACAAGTGATGATATGCTATTGTCAATCCCTAGTGATGCAAAAGCTGGTCAGTATGATGTTGAAGTGACATTATCTTACAATGATGGATATAGTGAAACAACTGAAACTTTCACATTGAATGTGCTTGCTCCACAGGTTGTATCTGAGAAAAACTTACTTGTAAGTTTCGATGAAACAATTGACTTAGTTGCAGGTGAGACAACAACATTTGATGTTGTAGTTGCAAACCCAAATAAAGATAGCAAACCAATTTCCCTTGCTGCAGTAGATAACGCTTGGGCTGAGGTTAATGTTAATCCTTCCTTGAAAATGGTTGAAGGTGGTAGTGATGCTGTATTTACAGTTTCAGTAACTCCAAAAGATTCAATCGCAGGAGAGAAAGAATTGACTCTATTAGTTAAAGAAGGTGCTGTTACAATTAGTGATGTGAATGTTAATACTTATGTTGAAGCATCACAGAATGTTAACTGGGTTAACGTTGTACTTGCAGTGCTTTTAGTTATTGCTGTAATCATCCTTATTGCTTTAGTAATTACTGTTGCTAGAAAGAAAGGAGATGACAGAGAAGATGATGTTTCCTCTGAGGAATACTATTAATCTTCTTAATTCTTTTGTTGGTTTATATAATTCTTGTTATTTTTGTAATTGATTGTTAAATTCTATAGTTAGTTTTGTATTTGGAATATACATTTTAGTGTGATAACACATAATTTTAAAGTATTTTAATGTCAAACTAGTAAATGACACTAGTAACTACTAAATCTATGCTAAAAAAGGCCCAGAATGGAGGATATGCAGTAGGTGCATTCAATACTTCGAATTTGGAGATTACAAAGGCAATTATTCGGGCTGCTGAGGAACTTAATTCGCCAGTTATTATTCAAGCTTCGGTTAGTGCGATTAAATATGCTGGAATTGATGAGCTTTCTGCAATTGTTCATACTTGTGCTAAGAAGACTAAAATTCCGATTGCTCTTCATTTGGATCATGGTCCGAGTCTTGAATGGGTTAAGAAGTGTATTGCACATGGTTTTAGTTCTGTTATGATTGATGCTTCTAGTAAGCCTTATGAGGAGAATGTTAGAATTACGAGAGAGTGTGTGAGGTATGCAAATAAGTATGGTATTCCTGTTGAAGCAGAGATTGGCGCTTTGAGTGGCGTTGAGGATGATGTTAAAGTTCGAGATAGTGTTTATACTAATCCTGATCAGGCAGTTAAGTTTGTTGCTGAAACGGGGTGTTCGTCATTGGCAATTGCTATTGGTACAAGTCATGGGCCTTATAAATTTGAAGGTGGTTCAAAGCTTGATTTTAAAAGACTTGAAGAGATTCGTGAGAGAGTAAAGATTCCTTTGGTTTTGCATGGCGCTTCTTCTATTCCGCAAAAGATTGTGAAGAAAGCAGAGAAGTTTGGAGCTAAACTTGGTAATCCTTGTGGCGTTTCAGATGCTCATTTGAAAAAAGCAACAAAGCTTGGGATTTGTAAAGTTAATACTGATTCTGATCTTCGGCTTGCTTTTGATGCTGCTCTTCGTGAGGAAGTTTTTAGGATGCCAGAGGTTTATGATCCAAGAACTATTTTGTCTGTTACAAGTGATGCTATTTATGAAACTGTTAAAGAGAAGATTAAATTACTTGGAAGCAGTGGGAAAGCTTAGTTTTGTCCCTTATTTCGAGTAACAAAATCTAAACCTTTATATATTAGTAATTCTTATATAGTATATGATTCAGATAAAGAAAGGTGATATTGTTTTATTGGGGATTGCTTTTATCCTTATGATATTATCTTTCTTTATTATTGAGAGTTTTATTTTGCCACTTGCTTTTACTGTTGTTTTGGTGTATATATTGAATCCCCTATATGTTCGATGGAAGAAAGTTTTGAGGTTTCATTTTTTGACTTCTGTAACTTTGGTGCTTTTTGCGATTTTAATTTTTTTAATTCCTATTTCTTATTCGGTTGTTGGGCTTGCTAATGAGCTTAATTCTATTAATGAGACACAGGTTTATGAAAAATTGGCTTCAGTTTCTGATAGTATAGAACAAGGGCTTGGTGTTGACATAAATTTGATTTCGACTTATAATAGATTTATTTCGGGATTAAGAGATATCTTGTCAATTATTTTTGCTCAACTTCCTGAACTTGCTTTTGAGTTATTTCTTATTGTGTTTTTTTATTATTATTTTTCAAAGAGGAGGATTTCTGAATATTATATTTTTAAAGAACTTTCTTCTAATAAAAAATTTAAAGATTTGCATGAGAAATTTAAAAAGCTGATTTATGGGGTTGTGTATGGACAAATTTTTGTGAGGTTTATTCAAGCTTTGGTTGGTACTTTGTTTTTGCTTGTTATTGGGGTTCCGGGTGCTATTAGTTTCGGGATTTTATTGTTTTTTACGGGGTTTGTGCCTGTGGTTGGAACTGGGCTTGTTTGGCTTCCGTTAATTGGGAGATATTTGCTTTTGGATCAGCCAGGATTTGCTTTGCTTATTGCTGCGGTTGGTTTGGTTGTTTCAGTAGTAGATAATTTGCTTTTGCCTTATGTTATTTCTGAGAGAACTAATATTGGTCCAGTTTTGACTCTGCTTAGTATTTTGGGTGGTTTGAAATTGTTTGGAATTTATGGTATGATTTTAGGTCCAGTTATTGTAGGTTTGTTTTTTATTATTGTGAACGAGATTTTTGTTGATTTATCAAAACAAGTTCCGAGAATAAGAAAGTATATCTGGACTGAGGAAGAAAGGCAAGCTTTTAGAAAACTTAAAACTGATGAGGCAAGAGACGAGTTTAGGAGAATTACTAATGAAAAGTATGCAAGGTTTGAAAAGAATAATGGGAGAAAAGAAAAAATTGTGTATTACTAAATATTTATTCTAATAATATTTTTTGTATGACTTCTTTTAAGGCTTGAACTTGTTTTTTGTTATTTTCGTGCATTTCTTCGCGTGTTACAAAATTCATTGGATCCCAGAAATCAATGTATTTTTCAAGTTTGGAAACTTCATCTTTTGTTGCAATTATTTTAAGTTGTTTAGAAAGTTTTGAATTGAATTCTCTAATTGTTTCGAGTTCTTGTTTTATTTCACGAATATTTTCTCTTAGCTCTTTTATGTCAGCGAAAGATTTTTTGAAGTTGTTGATTGTGTTATGGTCAACAAGTTCAATTTTTTCGCCAAGTAAGTCTAGGCTGGATTCTATGTCTTTTTGTCTTTGAAATAAATTTAGGACTGCTTTTGATTGACTATCGACTTTTTCTTGCATTCCATCTTTTTTGGGGTCTTTTGAACCTCCAAATATGTTGTTAGCCATTTTATTTTTGAGCGATTTCGTGATATAGTTTGATGAATTCGTTTGCGGGTTTATCCCAGCTGAATTTGTGGAATTCGTTAAATGCTGATTCCCTCATGTGGGAGTGAAGAGCAGGGTATGTAAGTAGAGAGCAAATTTTGTGTGCCATTTCTTCTGTGTCCCAGAAGTCAACTTTGAATGTATGAGCAAGAACTTCTGAAATTCCGGATTGTTTGGAAATAATTGTTGGTGTTCCATTTGCAACTGCTTCAAGTGGCACAATTCCAAAAGGTTCAGAAACAGAAGGCATAACGAAGATGTCGGCAATTGAGAAGTAGTATTTTGCTTCTTCTCTTGTGTAGGCTCCTCCTGTGAAGAGTACGTTTTTTCCTATTCCTAATTCTGCGACTAATTCAATCATTTCAGGTAGTTTGTCTCCTCCTCCTGCAATTAAAAATTTGGTTTCAGGCATTACTTCTAGAACTTTTTTTGCTGCACGTACAAAATATTCTACTCCTTTTTGAAGTGTTACTCTTCCTGCATAGAGTACAATTTTGTCTTCTTTTTTTAGTCTTTCTTCGGGGTTAAGATTTTTGCTTAAGTCACTTATTCCACCATTATGGATGATTCTGATTTTGTTTGGGTCAACACCATAGTTATATACTAATCGGTTTTTTGTGAAGTTACTTACAGCAATTAGAATGTCTGCTTTATTGAAACCTTCTTTTTCAATTTCGAAAACTTTGTGATGGCCTCCTTGTCCTCCAGTTTTATCAAGTTCTGTAATGTGCACGTGAAGAATTACTGGTTTTCCTGTTAGCTCTTTTAGAAGAAGGGCAGCAGGAATTGTTGTCCAGTCGTGAGCATGTATAACGTCAAAATCTTTGTCTTTGCAAAGAGCTGCAACTCTTTGGGCATACATATAAATTTCTTCGATTAGATTTTCTCCGTAAATTTTTTTTATGTTGTCTGTGTTGCTGAAGAGATTTTTTGAAGAAAGAAATTTTAGAAATCTTTTCATGTAAGATTCTTCTGAATCATATGCAGCAATCATAGTTGGAACAGGAGTTACTGTAAGGTTTTTCAATTTTTTAGAGTTGGCACTCAAAATTTTGAAATTGTGATGTATTTGTTTTTCATCAGGACCATAGGGCATAATGTATTCAATTTCGACATCGTTTCTTTTCGCTAGAGACTTTGAAATCTCATAACAAGCAATTCCTACCCCGCCAGCAAAAAAGGGAGGAAATTCAAAACCCAGCATTAAAATTTTCATCTATTAAACCATTTATTATTTTGTTTATACATTTTGTTTTTTACTATATAATTACTACTTATTCTAATCTCAAATAATGGTAACGAAACCTTTTCTAATTCTAGGTGGTAATTTATGCATGAATTGTATGTCTAATGATAAAGTTTTATTTGAAATTTCATATGAAGTATGTAATAAGGTGGGTGGAATTTATACTGTTGTAACTTCTAAACTTGAGAGTGTGAAGAAGAATTTTGAGAATTATTTTGCGGTTGGTCCATATGTTAAGGGGAGAAGCGAGTATGATTTTGTGCCTAAAGAAATTCCATATGAATTTGAAAAAATTTTTGCAGAACTTGAGGAGATGGGAATTAAGGTTCATTATGGTGTTTGGCTAAGGCCCGAGAAACCTGAGGTTTTACTTGTTGAGTATATTGGATTTTCGAGCCATGTGAATGAGATTAAAGGAAAGTTATGGGAGTATTATCAGATTGATTCTTTGGGTAGTGCATGGCATGATTATGATGAAGTGATGCTTTGGTCGTGGTGCTGTGGAATAGTTATAGATAAACTTTCGAATCTTTTTAATGGGGAAGTTATTGCCCATGGTCATGAGTGGATGGGTGGAATTTCGCTTTTGTATTTGACGAGTTTAAAGAGTGGGAATATTAGGACTGTTTTTACGACTCATGCAACTATGCTTGGACGTGCTTTGAGTGGTCAGGGGAGACTCCCAGTTGAGATTATTGGGGATAGAAATCCTGATGATGTTGCTTATGAGTCACAGGTTTATACTAAGCACCAGACCGAGAAAGCGCTTGCTTTGAGTTCTGATTGTTTTACGACTGTTTCAAAAATTACTGCTGAGGAGGCGGAGGTTGTTTATGGGAAGACTCCGGATGTTGTTGTGCCAAATGGTTTGGGTCGAGATGATGTTATGTATTCGGGAGAACTTGAGAGAAAATATGCTCATTCAAGAGAATTTTTTAATAAGTTTTTGAAGGGGTATTTTTATGCTTTTGAGGATTTTGATTCTGATAATACTCAGCTTTTTTTTACGAGTGGGAGAAATGAGTTTGTGAATAAGGGAGTTGATTTGTTTATTGATTCTCTTGCTATGCTGAATGATTTTTTGAAGTCGGAACATGAGGCAAGAGATGTTGTTGCTTTGTTTTTGATTCCAGTTGGCGAGTTTGAAAAGGATGAGTTTGTGTTTAAGGGTATTGATGCCTTTAATTCAGGAGAGAAGATTGAGAGGGGTTTGAATGCTCTTCCTTATTCTTCTCATAAGATGCCTGTGGGTAATGAGATTGTTCAAAAGTTTTTGGACTGCAAACTTTTTAATTTGAAGGGAGATAAGGTGAAAGTGGTTTTGCTTCCGTTTTATTTGAGCGGTCATGATGGAATTTTGAATAAGAAATATTCGGAGATTATTGCTGGTCTTGATTTGGGAGTTTTCCCTTCGTTTTATGAACCGTGGGGATATACTCCGCAGGAAGCAGTTGGTCTTGGAGTTCCAGCAGTGACTTCAGATTTAGCTGGTTTTGGTAAGTATGTTTCTGAGAATAATTTGACTGGGGAGAGTGTTAGCGTTATTAGGAGAAATGGTGTTTCAAGAGAAGAGTCAAGTGAGGAGTTGTATAAAGTTTTGAGAAATTTTGTTTTGAAGGATCAGAAAGCTTTAATGGAACAGAAACTTGATTGTTTAAGGGTAGCAAAGGAACTTACTTGGGAAGAGTTTTTCGAGAAGTATTTATTTGCCTACAATTGGGCCCAAAATCGAAAGTAGCTTTCTATTTTTTATTTTAATTTCGTTATTTTTAGGACTTGTGTATGAGTATACACTGCGCCTAAAAATGTCTCATTAAAAGTAAAAACTAGTTTGCTACTTTTTGATTTTGGGTTGTTGTTTGGTTGGTTGTTGTTTTTAAGACTTGTGTATGAGTATACACTGCGCCTAAAAATGCCTTGACTTAATCAAAAGTTGCTTTGCTACTTTTTGATTTTGGGTTGTTGTTGTTGTGGTTGGTTGTTTTTTATTTTCTTTTTTTCATTTCAAGGTATTTGTTTTCGGCTATAAATTCGTTTACAAGTATCATCATTTCGGTATAAAGAACGTTTTTTCTATGCCCTACAATGTAAAAAACAAGAAAGAATCCTGGTGCACCGACAAGACCGAAAATGGTTTGTAAAACGTCAACAAATGGTCCGGAAAAAGGAATGAAAAATTCTAGAATAATTGAAGCAATGGAAAAGTAAAGACCAATTAGTGCAATTATACTAACGATTATTAGGATTTTAAGTCTTTTAAATTTGTAACTTAATTCGTCTTGGATTTGTTTTTGTCTGTCAGTTTTTGGTTTTTTTTCTGTGTATTTTTCAAGTTCTGCGTATCTGCTTAAAAAATAGAAGTATTTTCCTAGTTTGGATTTTTTTACTTTTTCAGTTATTTTTGACATAATAATTTATTGATTTGGGAATTTATAAAATTTTGTTTTAAATTTCTAAAA
>CAZLRR010000011.1:1311-10073 GCA_964562045.1 uncultured Methanosarcinales archaeon | reverse complement strand
AGTAATTCTAGGTTTTAGAGTTTGTGTAGTTTCAGAGTCTGGATTGAATGGTTTTTCTATTTTGCATAATTGTAATTTCTTTGTTTTAGAATCTACAATCCAGCTATATGTTGGGAAGTATCCTGTCATGTTAGGAAGGAGTGGGAGTCTTTGTTGTGATCCTCTAGAACCATCAAAATATATTGGAGTTGCTGTTGCTTCTTTATAGATATCATTTATTGCACTAACTTGCCAATCTTGAGTCATATATTCTTCTAGTGATCTTTTTTTGAATTTTGGTTCTTGTGATGAGTTTGTTGAAATTCTAGATTTTATTTCAGGGACTGTTAGAGTATCATAAGTTATTTTTCCAATTGCTGCAAGTGCTACAATTCCAATTGCTGCTGCTCCGATTTTAAATCCTTTTTCTATTGCTTGGTTTCTTTTTCTTCTTTTAATTTGGGTTTCTATTTGGGATTTTTTTGTTTCATATCTTGAGATTGCTGATGAGAATTCTGTTGTGACATCTATTGTGAAATCATATTCAGGAATTGTTGTTTGATTTGGAATTAGTTCTGGATTTTCACTAGGCATGTATGTTCCAAAAGGTTCTATTTGAATTCCTAGACTTTGACATGTTGCGGCAAGATTATCGAGTCCAGTTTGTATTTCGTTTTTTTTGAAAGTTTCTGTTTGGGCTGGGGTTTGTTTTTTTGCTTCAAATTGCTCAGTTAATTCTTCTCTTAATGTTGGAATTTCTTTAGTAGAATTTGGTTCTTTTATAGGTTCTAGATTTTGAGATTTTAGGGCTCTGTTTAATTGATTTAAGGATTTATTTATATTGTCTGAATCGTTGTGTTGAAGTGCATTTTGCAGTTTTCCTACTTTCTCAAGAGCTGAAAGTTTTTTTCTTTCAATTTGTTGGTTGTGTTCAGAGATTGTGGAGTTATGTTTATTTGCTTGCTCGTTTCTTTGAGTGATTAATTTGTCTAATTCTTCGATTTGGTAAAATGCATATTGCCATAATTGTCGAGTTTCTGGGTCTACTAATCCTTCTGGCATGATTGCTGTTTCTGGATTTTCAGTATCTGGATTATGGTATAAAACTAAGTTTTGGTATAGAGTTTGTTTTAGTATGTCAAGATTTCTTTGAAGTATAGGATTTTGTGGAGTATAGATTTGTGGAGTTCTAAATCTTTGTGAGAGAACTTCTGAGAGTGCAAGTTCAAAAGGGGTGTTTTGTGTTAAGGTTTCTTCTCTGGTTTTTCCAGATAAAGTTGGTGTTTTGTGGATATTTTTTTCAGGGATTGTTTGTCCATTTACAATAATTTGTTCTAATGCCATTTAACTATAATAAAGGTAAGAAATGTTATATTATAAAGATTATGGATTTTAGGTTTATTCCTTGGAATACCCCAACTTTTAAGTTGGGGATGAAATGTATATTCTAAGGAATGACTAAAAATCGCGAATAAGGCTCGCTCGTAATAACTCCATACTTTAGGGTGGAGATAGAGTGAGTCAGCGATTTTTTATTTATTGATTTTTATATCCAAAAAATGCAAAGAATGCGAAAAACCCAAAGAACCCAAATAATCCTGGATTTTCTGTTGGGATTCCAATCAGCCCTAGAAGACCGAAAAACCCAAAATATCCTAGTTTTGATATATTTTTATCATTATTATTTTTTTGTTTCATGATTCTTTTTAGAGGTTGTTGTTTATAAAGTTTTTTGAAGTTAAGTGGTGATTAAAGTTCTGGTGTTTTTGAAATAGGATGACTGAAAGGAGTGATTTCCTTTATTTGAAATTATCTCTAATTATTTTACTTTTTGTCAAATCTCTATAAAATATCCAATTTAAATTATATGAAGAATTAGAATTATCTGCTTTTTCATATGTGTAAACATTAAATCTAATCTCGTCGACATATTTAATTATTGTAAACTCTCCTTTGTCAGAAGGAACAAATAAAACATTTTTAATTTTTTGTAAATTATGACAACTATGTCCTTTAATTATAAATTGTTTAGGATTAAATTCTAAAAGCACTTCATCTCTCCTATGTTCATTATGAGTAATAAGAAAATCTACTTTATTTTTGAATTTATAAATTATGGGATTTAATTTGTTTAAATAATGAGAATCCCAATAATTCAAACCTAAAAATGTATATTTATTAAACTTGACACATTTTCCAGAGATCTCCTCACAATTAGGAATAGAATTTATACGCTTAATATTATACTCTTTATACTCATCATGATTCCCTTGAATTACAAATACTTTTGCTTTTTTACTTGCTAATTCTAAAAATCTGTAAAACTTTTCAACATAATTAGTTCTCCAATTATTGTAATATTCTTCTGAAAATAAATATTTTTCTTCCAAATTAGATATTTCCTCTTGAGCAATTTTCCAATATTTATTTCTATCTTCAGATTTTTGAAATTGAATTCCTAAAAAGGAGTTTTCTTTTTTCTCATCAAAAATAATACCATATTTTTCCTTGATTATAGTGAACTCTTTAACAAAATTTACTATATCAAATAAACCTTTAAAATGATATTTAGTATTCCCATCTTCTATAAGATCACCATTACAAATAACCAAATCAATCTTTCCAACCCTAGGATTTTTTTCTATCTTTGAAAATTCTTCTATAATTAAATCCCAATCATAAACATCTGAAACTACAAACAAACATAAATCTTTCATATAAACTATTTATTTTAATCTTTTATATATTTTTTTAATATCAGGGGAGATTATTTCAATTTTTTTAAGCTCTCCGTTTTATTTTAAACTTCTACTTGATTAGACATAACCAACTATTAACCTAAATAAACCTAAAAATTCACATCTCTTCTAAAACTTCAATATCGAGCAACTCTAAGCCTTTTGCAATAATTAAAGAAACATTCTCAGCTAACAATAACCGAGCTTTCTTAACTTTTTCTTCAGAAGTATTAATAGGACAATTCTGGTAAAATTCATTAAAGCCTTGACAAATTTTAATTAAATAATTTGCAATTAATGAAATTTTATATTTCAAAGTTGCTTCTTCTAAAACTTCTGGAAATTCTTTCAAAATCTTAATTAAAGCAATTTCTTTTTCACCAAAAACTGAATAATCTATGTCACAATTCCTTTTCCAATTAGCTTTACGCAGAACTGATTTAATTCGAGCATATGTATATTGAACATAAGGTCCAGTTTCTCCTTCAAAAGATAGAGACTCTTTCGGATTAAAAACAAAATCTGAAGTAGGATTATATTTCAAAATAAAAAATGCTAAAGCTCCATAACCAATAATTCTTGCTCTCTTTTCAGCTTCTTTTTTGTCTAACTCTGGGCTTTTCTTTTTCAAATTGTCAAGTGCATCAGAAATCACCTCAGATAAAAGTTCATCTGCTTCAACAACATTTCCTTCTCGAGACTTCATTTTTCCTTCTGGAAGTGTTACATATCCATAAGATAGATGATATAATTTTTCTTTATTTGCAAAACCTAATCTTTCTAAAATCTCAAACAAAACTTTGAAATGATAATCTTGCTCATTTGCAGTTAAATAGATATATTTGTCTGCGTTAAAATCTTTCTCTTTTTGTGTTGCTAGGTAAATATCTTGAGTCATGTAAAGAGTAGTTCCATCTTTTCGAAGTAAATATTTTTTGTCAAGTTTTACATCACTCAAATCACAGAAAATTGCACCATCTTTTTCCTTTCCAAAACCTTTTGCTTTATTTTTTAATGCATTTAAAACAATTTCTTTTCCTTCTTTATAGATTTGACTCTCAAAATAATCTTTATCGGATTTGTATTTATAGTCAATGTAAGTTTGTTTGTAACCTTCATAAACCCACGAAAGCATTTTTTCCCAAAGTGCAATTACTTTTTTATCTCCTGATTCCCATTTTAGAAGCATTTCTTGGGCTTTTGTTTCAAGCTCTGGCATCTCTTTTTTCTTTTTTCCAAATAATACATAATAATTTGCGATAAATTTATCTGCCTTTATTTTTTCAGATTTAGGAGTTTTTCCTTCTCCAAATTCTTCGTAAGCAACCATTGCCTGACAAACTGAGATTCCTCTATCGTTATTTAAATTTGCTTTAATGATTTTATTTCCTGCAGATTTAAGAATTTTGGATAAAGAGTTTCCAAGCAAAAGATTCCTAACATGTCCAAGATGCAATGCCTTATTTGTGTTTGGCGAGGGATATTCTAGTACAATTTTTTCTTTTTTAGGGGTTTTATAGCTCAAAATTGAAGAGTTTTCGAAAGATTCAAAGATTTGCCTCGCTTCAAGCTGAGAATTCAAATAAAAGTTTAGAAAAGGTCCTACAGCAACAATTTTTGAAATTTCTTTTGGGAGTTTTTTAGATAATTTTTCTTCAAACTCTTTTGCAATCATTGGTGGGGCCTTTTTTAGTTCTTTTGCAAGTAAAAACATTGGAAGTGACCAATCTCCATGTCCTTCAAATTTTGGTTTTTCTAGTAATTTTTCAACATCTAAATTAGGAATTTGAGTATTTAGAAACTTAATTAAATCTTCTTTCATATGTAAAATAAAAATTAAGTGTTTATATAATTATTCTTTGTACCTAACATATAATTAATAATTATATTTATAAATATTAATAATATTATTATATTAACATGGCTAAATTTGATGCTAGTTTAGATAAAGAAGTTTTTAAGGAAACTGCAGATTTTGAGACTACAAGAATTAATGTAGGTGTTTTTTCATATAATGATGGACCAAAAAAATTACAGATTACAAGAGAGAATTTAAATCCTGAATCTGGTGACTGGTTGTTTTCTAAATTAGGAAGACTGTCAAAAGACCAAGTTGAGAAAGTTTTACCTGTTATTGAAAAAGCTCTTAAGAATATGTAATATTTCATTTCTTTTTTGTAATTTTTTGTTTGTATTTATTTTTATTTCTGGATAAATATCTTTGTTTTGGGATAAATTTATAAATATAGAAATCATACTCTTTTAAATGGATGGAGTATTAAGTCAATGTTCAATTAGGGGAACTTTAGAAAGTTATATCGAGAAAGAGCTAAGAAAAAGGTGTGATGATGTTGAATTACTTATTTGTCCAGGTCATACTTCAAATCAGGTATATGAGTTTAATAGAAAAGGTACTATGCTTGATGTATTAAACTATGAATTGGAAGTAAATGATGATCCTGTGGGGCCTGTAGAAGTAAAATTTAAAATTGAAGGACAGGGGAAACATGCCCGAAATTATGATAGAATTAGGAATACTCTGTTTGGAATTATGGGGGAATTAAAACAAAGTTTTTCTATTTCTTTGAGTCAAGAAGATCAATTTGACCTTATTAGTAATTCTCCAGATTATGAATTTATGCAAACCGGATTAAAAAAGATTCAAGAGCATTTTCCAGGTTATGAATGTTTTATGACGGAATCTGATATCAGAATTGTGAGGTATGATGGTGGAGAGGAAGATTCTGCAGAAAATGTTGTTGTTGTGCCCTATTCTTACGAAACTACTGGCTCTGGTCACGGCAAATTTGTATTTAATGAATATCCTTCTGAAAGCTATTCTAACGAGGCTATTAAGATGTCAGAATTGCTCACTATATTAATGAGAGCTTACGAAGAAAGAAGGAATTTATCGGAGATGCCAACTGAAAAATATGAGAGATCTAAAAATAATTAGAATTTTTCTTTTCCTTTAATTAAATTTTTTATAGTTTGAGCAATTTCTGAGATTTTTACTCTTTTTTGTTTCATGGAATCTCTATCACGAATTGTAATAGTTCCTTTATCTTTTCCTTCTTCAATTGCTTCATAATCAATAGTTAAACAATAAGGAGTTCCAATTTCATCTTGACGAGCATAACGTTTTCCGACAGAACCCGATTTATCATAGAAAGCAGTGATGTCTTCATCAATTAACTCCTCATATATTTCTCTTGCAACTTTTGTAAGTTCTGGTTTATTCATAAGAGGGAAAACTGCAACTTTGTATGGTGCAACTATAGGATTGAATTTCAAGACATTGTTTTCTCTTTCTTTATCAAAAGTGAAACTCTCAGTTAAAATTGCCATGAAAAATCTCTCAACTCCTAAACTAGGTTCAATTACGTGAGGGAGCAATTTTGTTTTTGTTTCTTCATCAAAAAATTCAAGTTTGGATTTTGAGTGAGTTTGATGCTGAGTTAAATCGTAATTTCCTCTGTATGCTAGACCAAACATTTCTTTAAATCCGTGAGAAAAATTATAATCAATGTCAAATGTGGCAGAAGAATAATGGGAAAGTTCAGATTTCATATGTTCTCGAACTCTCATGTTCTCAAAACTTAGTCCCATTTCAGAAAACCAGTTGAAAAATTCTGCTAACCAATAAGCATGATATTCACCAATTTTTTTTGATTTTAGAAGTTCTTTTATTGTGATTTCTTTGATTTTGTTAGTATCTTTTTCTTGTTCTTCTGCGCTTAAGAATTGGAATTTCGTGTTTTCATGATTTTTGGAGAGCATTAAGCATTTAGTTTCCGGGTTAAAAAAATATTCCATTTCAATTTGTTCGAACTCACGACATCTGAAAACAAAATCTCTAGGTGAAATCTCGTTTCTGAAAGCTTTTCCGATTTGAACAATCCCGAAAGGTAGTTTTGCACGTGCAACATCAGAAATTAGTTTGAAATTTGGAAAAATACTCTGGCATGTTTCAGGTCTTAGATATGCCATTGAACTTGTTTCGCTTGAAGGTCCAACTTGTGTGTTAAACATTAAATTGAAAGCTTTAATTTCTTCAAAATCTTCTTTATCATTGAATTTCAAATTATGTTTTTTAATTAGCGCGTTAATGTCCTCGGCTGTAAGTCCATCTCCGGCAATTCCAAGTTTATCTTCAATAAAATGATCAGCACGAAGTTTTGTTTTTGTCTCTTTTGTTGTTAAAACAAGATCTGCAAAATTATCAATATGTCCGCTTGCTTTCCAAACTTTAGGGTTAGTTATAATTGAACCATCTTGTCCTGCCATATCTTCTCTTTTATGAACAAAATGTTTCCAGTAGGAATTTTTTAGATTATTTTTCAATTCAACTCCTAAAGGTCCGAAATCAAAAAATCCGGATAGTCCTCCGTAAATTTCTGCTGCTTGAAATACGAAACCTTTTTTTTTACAAAAAGTTGCAAGTTCTTCCAAATTTGGTTTTTCCATAATAAAAAGAGAAATAAAGTGTTTATAAAAGTTTTTATGTTATTTATGCTGCTTCGTCAGTTTTTGCGGAAGAATTATATGTCCTAGCATTGCTTCCTCCAAAAGAGTGTTCGCAGGGTTGAACTACAGCACCATATGACTCTACAATCCCATTTAGTCTTTGATATGAAAAACATAATCCTAAAGTTTGAATTCTTTTTCGAAATAATTTTGGAAAGTGGGCAATTCTTTTCAAATTTGTCTCAGTTGGCATATGAATTAGCTCTTCTCTATTTTCTCCAGTTTCTAGATCACAAAATAATCCTGATTGTGAAAGTTTCATAATTAATGTTTCTCTTGCTTCATCAAATATAGCAGTATTTCTATCAGTTGCTATATCATTAAATGGTATATGGTATTTAGCTGAAACTACTCCTCTTTCTTCTTCACAGATATATCTTTCATAAGATTTTACTCTTTTTTGGCACCAATTAGGATTTGTTCTTGAGAAATTTTTTGTTAGTGGTTTTAAAGCTCCATAAAAAAAAGAATTTTCTATGCCTTCAACAATTGTTTCTGGACCATCCAATAACACTGGAACAAATATTGAATAAATAGTTTGATTAGGCATAAACTGTGCGTCTAATCTTGCTAATCCTTCCAGTCCTCCTTGTTTTCTTATAGTTAAAACTAAATCTGCATCTCCAACTTTTCCATCCATTATGTTAAGAAAAATATATGCTCATTTAAAAAGTTTTATTTTTTGTTGTTCTTATGTAGTGAAATAAATATTGTTGTTGGAGTCCTTTTTCATGTTCAAATTTTTGCTGGACGAATTCTTCAATTTTTTTAACATTCAAGACTTTACCTCCAAAATATAGATTTTCAATTGCTTTTTTTATCCAAGTATCAACAGGAAAAGAATCTTTATGTCCGAGTCCAAATAAACAAATACAATCTGCAATTTTTGAACCTATTCCTGAAAGCTCCATTAATTTTTGTTTTGCCTGCTTATAATCTAAATCAAAAAAATCTTCAAAAAATTCGAAAGGTTTTTGATTTATTGCTAGAATATATTTTGACCTATAACCAGTTTTTGCTTGAGTTATCAAATCTAAATTGTTTATTTCTCCAATTTCAGGAAATAAAAAAAATTCTCTGCCGTCAAAAATTATTCTTCTACCGAAAAACTCTGCAAGAAGTTCGACATTCATTCTAATTTTTGAAAAGTTTGCAGCGCTTGAACAAACAAAAGAGATTAATGTTTGCCAGAAATCAGCTTTGATTAGTCTTATTCCTGGAAATTTGTCAATAGCTTTTTTTATGTTTCCATCGGTTACTTTTTCTTTGAATTTTTCATAATCAAAACCAAGTGAGAAGAATTTTATTAGTTCGTTTTCTTCAATTCCTTCATAAAGAAGTGTTTCATTTTCTTGTTTTATTTTAAAAATTTGATTTCCATTAACAATATAAAACCAATCTTTTATTTCTTTAAAATAAAAAAATTGCGCGCTAAAAAGTGTTTCTTTCAAATCAAAATTAGGTGCTATAAATGTTTTCATAAAAATTATATTCCCAGAATAGATTTAAATGTTTTGA
>CAZLRR010000011.1:0-1211 GCA_964562045.1 uncultured Methanosarcinales archaeon | reverse complement strand
TTATATTCCCAGAATAGATTTAAATGTTTTGAATTTTGCAAAAGCAAATGCAAGTGCAAACAAAACTAAAATTAAAACAATTAAAATAGCAATAGTTGCGTTTGAAAGTTCGGCTTTTTTTGCTATTTTGTTTTGTTTCATTTTAGTTAGTTATTTTAACATTAATTACTTTAAACGCTTCTTCTTTTTGTGCACTGTTACAAAAGTTGTAAACATTCTCTTCGGGATTTAACTCAAATAAGTAAAAAGGCAAAGTGCTTCCAGCTAAATTGTTTTTAGTTACTTCTTCTTTTATATTGTACATATAAACATTAGACCCGAGTTTCAAAGTTTTTTTCTCAAAAGATCCCAGTTCTGTATATGGAGAAGCTCTTCCTGAACCGAAAATATTGTAATTATAATGGTCGTTATAATAATTATCAAAATCGCCTTCTGAATATCCCACATTATAATATTGATTTCCAAAAGTTTCAGAAATTTGACAAATTACGTAAGATTTCAATTTTGCTTTTTTAGGTAAAAATCCTTGATTTTCAACAATTACTGTTCCAATCTGAACTGATGAATCTTTTAATTCTGAAATGTTAAGCTCTGCATTTTCAACGAAAGTATAATCTTTTTTTACTAGAGTTTCATTTCCAGAAAGAACCAAAATACCTAGAAAAATTATTGCCAAAAAAGTAATAATTAACAAATGAAATTTTGAATTCATTTTCAATCCTCCTTCTTTTTTCCCTGTAAACTATGAGTTTGAGCTGGAGCAATTTTTACTTTGGAAAAGTATCTTCCAACAAGCATCATAAGAACTGTTGATACTACTAACATAATTAATACTGCGTTTTTTTCAAGTTCAAATACGTCCCAAGTATAAAATATTGCAAAAGTGTAAGTTGCAAGACTTGCAGTGTAGACTACAAGAGACCATTTTTTATATCTTAGGAATAAGATAATTGCGATAATAATTGCAATGAAGTATACAAGTACTCCTACTGCGATTGACCAATCTGCTTGTGCCATTTTATTTATTTAACCTCCTTAAATAATCTGCTACTATAAATAGTATTACAGCCAATATAAATGATAATATTGCCTTAGTTTGACTTGGAATATCTTCAAGATATGTAAATACGAAATATGCAATAGTTACAATCAAAAAGAAAATACCAATACCATAAAAGATATTTTGTAATTCCATAATTCTGTTAAGAATA
>CAZLRR010000010.1:8719-35882 GCA_964562045.1 uncultured Methanosarcinales archaeon | reverse complement strand
CCATTATACCAATCCACAACACCCAACATTTATAAATTTTGTCTGACACTCCCTATTATGGACAGAGAAGAAAGACAACAATATTTCATCGAATTTAAAGCAAAATATGAAAAAGAACAAGTTCCGCTAGACTTTGAAGAGTTTGAAAAATACTTTTACGCGTCAAATTTTTTCTATAGTGGAAATTATATTTACGTAAAAGAAAAATTCTATGAAACAATCTTACAAATAGTTGGAAACATACTAAAATCAAACATTCAAGAAATGGACTTCTACCTAAATATGAGGCCAACAAATCTAATAACTCAAACAGACACAGAACTTTTCACAAACGATAAAAAACTCAAAAACTTCTATTTAGATTTAAGTATAACTTATAAAAAATACAACCAACTATTTTTAAAACACATTTCAAACACAAAAGAAGCAACAGAAATTTTACAAAAATCCTATGAATTAATAAAAGAAATCCACGAATACATGCACAAAAAACTTGAAAAATCAATTGAAAACCTCGAAAAAAAGAAAAAAGAAATAGCCCATGATAAAAAAGACAACTTCCAAAGTGCAGTTTTCAATTAATTTTAGGATAAATAACACTAACTTTTCTCAAAAATAAAGTTAAAAACTAGAGATAAAAATAACGAAAACCACGTTTTGGATAAAAAATAGAAAAATTTATCCCAAATCGGCACTTTTATAAATACTCAAATCCTAATCAAGTAAAATGTCAGAGACTAAAACTCTTGCTAGAAGAATTTCCCTAATAGTTCCAAACACTAGCCTTTCTGGAGAAAATAGAGAATTAGCTAATAACTCTGGCCCTCAATCTGGATTAGAAAGAACAATAGACTTAGAACATTTACCAGAAGAATGTGAATTAAGACCCTTGCCTACAGGATACTGGCAAATCAAAATCAAACCTTCTCTAGTAATAGGAAGAGGAACAAAAACAGAACATGAATATCCAAAAATCCCAATTCTTGGTTCTCACATACATATATCACAACAACAACTACTATTAACAGTCACTGAAGGTTTATTGTATGCCAGAAATATTGGTAAAAATTCTCTCTATTATAGAGAAAGCATACCTAGCAAAAAAATAGCAACTTTTGAAAGACTAGAATCTGGAAGAGAAATTGAATTAGACAAAGACATATTAATAGGATATGCACTAACAACGCCATACAAAGAATCGAGATTGCCTTTTTATAAGATTCCTCTTAAAGAATTTGTGCCCCTATTTTATTTAGTACATAACTATTTTAATCCAGAACATGCAATTTCTGACATCGATAGACAATTAAAAAGAGAAAGAATACTTGGAAACTAAATTAAAAAAACTCCAAAAAACTTTTTTGCCTAACTAAAATTCCCTTACCTCCACCAGATTTAATTCTTTTAATTAATTCCTTATCATTTGTTGCAATTAAAACATCTCTATCCAAATTCTCCAAAATCTGATTATCAATATATTTCTGCTCTGATTTAATAATTTTAAAATTATACCTTTTCAGCATTGTTACAATCAAAGGTAAAAACTTCTTATTAGGAGTTTTTTTCTTCCCCAAATTTGCAAGCTCTGCAATAGTTCCTTCATAAATATACAAACTAAACGTTTTCCCAACTAAATTCTCAAGAGAATCAATAATGTCAATTCTGAACTGAAATGTACAAAACAAAAAATTAGTATCGAAAATAATCGGATTTCTAACTTCTTTCAAACTTTTAAAATCAACGTACTCAAGCTCAGAACGAACATTCTCAATATTAAAAGGACTAAATTTCTCTGCCATTTTAACCTGCCATCCTATCTCCGCCACCCTTATCAGACTTCCTAATTGAAATCTGTTCAGGTAGCAAAAACTCATACTTATGTTCTCCCTCAGAATCTCTACCAATTGAAAAAGTCCCACTAAACTTAGAATCCTTATCAAATAAATGATACCCAAAACTTCCAGCCTTAGCTGAACCAGGATTCAAATAAAGCGCACTTCCACTCTTTCCAATACCACTAACGTTTTTACCTTCTCCGTGCGTGGTATTACCATGCATATGACCATGAATATAAGGAATTCCTCTCTCAAGTAAAAGGTTATGCAATGCTCTCTCTTCAAATCCAGAAAATTGTGGGTGAGAAGGATCTCCATGTCCAATAAGCATATCAACATTCTCTGGAATCTTTGTAGGAATCTGCCCCATCCTCTCAGAAATTGTTTGATCAACTTCAGGTTTATTATATTTCATAAAATACTTTGCCAAATCTCCAGACCCAATATTTTGAGCCATTCTCTGTTTACTATTCATAATTAATCTCTCTAAATGATCATCACTTAAATCATCAAAACCAAGCCCATACATCTCTGACTTGAAATCTTGAAAAGTCTTAGTACCTTGAGTTATCTGTGACAATTGCTCTTTAACATCCGTATAACCAAAAATATCACCATAATGAGGACCCATATGAGCACCAGTTGAACCGCTTAAAACATTTCCAACCCTAAGGCCACCCATATCCTTAACTTCACCAGGAGAAATCATATACTCACCCAAAATCTCTTGCATAATCTCTGGAACATCATGATTTCCCCCAACCATCACAAGATTTTCAGGAGTCAAACCAACTTTATCCAAAACTTCTTTAACCTTTTTATATTCTCTTGAAGCATGATTTTTTATCGCTTTCTTAAGATACTTTTGCAAATTTTTTGCGTTCTGTTGAAACTTCTTCTTCTCATCCTTAGTCAAAAAATGCGGCTCAGAATAACCAAAAAGAAGAGCTTGCATCTGCTTTAATCCTTCTTCACCAACCTGCCCTTTTTTAATATCATCCTCATCAATCCCTACATAATCCAAAAATGTCTTATACTCATTCATAAATTCTTCTCTATCCTTGCCCTTCAACTCTCCCCTATCAGCCATAAACTCAGGCAGAAAAGATTCAAGTCCATTTCTAGACTTATCTATAAAATCTGGCATCAAATCCCCGGTATGAACTAAAATAGTATTTTTATCGATCTCTGGAGACAATACTCCCTTATTTACTTCATTATCCTGAGCTATAGACATTAAAATTAATCTCTCTAAATCTTCTGCAGGAACTTCACTATCAGTTAAATGAATAACCTTCTTTCCACCCGAACCAATTACTCTTTGAGTTTCTTTCTTATATCTCTCTTTTTCAAACTGGTGCCTATCAATAACTTTAGAACCATTATCACCTTGCGCACGCCTTTCCATCTCAGTTCTAATCTCAACAGCTTCTTTTTCAATATCTGTCAAATCTTCAAATTTCGCACCAGATTCAATCTTTTTCCTTACGGAATTTAAATGCATATCCAATTCCTCTTGAGTTTTAATTGGCATCTTAAATAAAATAAAAACATTAAATTATATAAACTTAATGTTTGAACATTAATAAACTAACTCTGTTCGAGCATCAACTTCAGACGAATTAGTATACTTAATTGTATAAACTTCCTCTACTGAATCAGTTTCACCATCCCTACAAGTAACTTCCATTTCATATTCATCAGCATCCCCAAGACTCAAAGAAGTATCACCAGACACAACATACGAATTATAATCTATTGAATCTCCAGTATCAACTCTTCCTACTCCGAAAATATCACCTAAGAAATCTAAAATCCTTCCAATTGGAGTAAGTCCTCCCAAATCATAACTACATGAAACTCCCTGTTTTTTATTTAATTCAATATTCAAATACATTCCATCTCTTCTATCCAAATAAAAAGTATTCGAATCATCAGCTTCAACAATTTTTCCTCCATCAAGCTCAACCTCAACATTTCTAATTTCAAGTTGCGCTTCTTGAATAACATTTAAAGTATACTCTTTCCTAGGACCTGGAGTTCCAAAAATATCTGAGCATTGCAAAACCATTGGAACCTCCCCATCTATTTCTGATAAATTCAAAAACGTACTAAAACTTCTCTGCGCAGAAATTGGCAAATCAATACCATTTCCATCAACACTCAAATCACACTCAATAAATTCAGGAATAGAAACTGAAAAAATATCAATCTCAGTCTCATAAGGCTCCTCATTAAAAAAGAACCCATTACTCGACTCTAAAACATAATCGGGCAAAGACTCAACATATTCAACTATAAACCCATTAGTAAAATAATCCAAAACCCCTTCACTATTAACATACTGACAAGACACATTCACAGTCTTTGAAAAATTATCTCTAGTCAAACTAAAACTGTCAAACTGACTCATATCAACAGCATCAAAATTCGGACCATTAATAAGCTCAATACTCACACTCGAATCATCTTCAAGCGGGAAAAAATCACAAGACTCAACAGCACTACTCGCACTAAACTTCAAAATCGGTTTTTGACCATTTGTATACCATTTATACTGATTAGTTGGAGAAACTTTCGCATTCTCGCTATCTTCTAAAATAAACGCAATTCCATCAGCAATAGTAAAAGAGATAATTTTATCTTCAAACAATCCTGCCCTATTATAAGACCTAACCTCCAAATTCACACTATCTCCAATTTCAAACCCGTTAGAAAAGAACAAATCCCCTTTAATTTCCTTATCAGAAATATGAATTCCGGACGGCTCTTGAGTAAAATAACTCTGACTATACCCTTCCGGATTTGAAGTATCATACACTAATTTATTTCCGACATAAAACTCTACTCTATCCATATAAAGCGTATCTTTAGCCTCAAAATCAACAACAAAATTCTTACCATAAACTTTTCCTTCATTATACCCTGGAACTTTAGCCTCTAAAAAAGGATCAGAAATATCATAAACAAACTTAGACTTAATCGACTCAGCACCCCAAAAAGACTGACTAAAATCAGTACTTGAAGCCCACAAATCATGTTCTCCCACACTATAACCCTCAATTCCAGGATCAAAACACCTAAATTCGTAAACTTTGCTTTCTCTCTTATCCTCTATTAAACTATCTTCATCCAAATTAGCTTCTTTGTAAATTCCAACACTAGAAATTGGATAAATAGTTTCAACAACTGGGCACACATCACCATTACTATAATTAAAAGTTAAACTCTTGTAAATACTATCTACAAAATACAAATTAACAACTTGACTAACCTCTTCTGTATAATGCCCCGCAAAATCTCTACATTGTCCTGTCACATTAATTGAAATATTAACTGGCGTTTCATCATCATTTCTTATACATCTATGGCCATAAGATATTGGAGCATCTTCACCAAAATCAACTAACATTCTCTCTGTAATTAAGTAATTTGAAAGTTCTTGAAATTTAGAAACATCTTCATCAACACAATCAATATTTGAAGTTAAAGGCTCAAATTCATATCTACAAGTAACATCAGACTCATCAACATCAAATTTAATATCAGCAATTAAATCCGATTGATACCCCATACTATCTCCCTCTTCTTTAATTTCTGGGTCACTTGGTTGATAGAAATCATTTTTCATACTACCATACGATATTTCAATTCCATTCAAAACTGGAGTAACATTATCATAAATAACCTCAAAATTTCTTCCGAATTCTAGCCCATATACATCCCTACAACTAAAATTCAAAACTTTATTACTTCCTTTATCAAAACCTCCCCTAATTTTCAAAACATCAACAGGATTAAAAGTAATCAAATTAGAATATCCAATATTTTGAGGTCTTCTCCTATCACCAACTAAACTAACATTACAATCAAACTTTCTATAACTTGGTGCATTAAAACTCAAATTAAAATCTGGTCTTGCTGAAGACACGTAAACCTCATCAGTTCCTTTTTTCATATGAACATCATTTCCACTTAAAACTAAACTCGGAGATGAATCATCAACTCTATATGAAACCTGAGAAGTTTCATAATTACCCGCTTTATCTCTAAAAACTACACTAGGACTAACATTAGACAAATTATCTTCAACTATATTCATCAATGGCCCACCATCAAAATCAAACCCAGAAATAGTCAAATTATCAATAGTTTCATCGTTTGATTTATTTGCATATTCCGCAGAAGTTGTAAACTCTTCAATCTCAGATCCTCCAATACTTAAACTAACATCCAGTTCAGAAACCCAAGTTCCTGTAGCATCAACATGTAATTTCAAAGTCTGATCCTCACGAGAATTTGTATACCAAATACCAGTCTCTTCATCAAAATAAACTTTCTCTTCACCAACAAGACTAAAACTATCTAATGTCGGTTTTTGAGTATCATAATAATAAATCAAATCTTCCGAAATTTCATTACCCCTAATATCCTGACAAACAATTCTTCCCGAATAATTTCCATCAGCATTAAACCCGATTTGTCCTGTCACATTCTTCTTAATATTTGGAATTCCAGAAACACTATAATCCTCTGGAACAGGAGAAACACCTAGGTCCTGATTAGTTGAAAGATCCGAACCAAAATAAAGACTACAACTTTCCAAATTAGCATCAGTTGAAACTGCCCAGAAATCAGTAGTAGAATTCAAAAATCCTTTCTCATCTTCCCACGAGATATAACTCTCTGGCTCTAAAACAACAATATCCGTATTAAAATCCAAATTCAAAATATAATTCTTTTCAACACTCTGATTAAATATATCCCTACAATCTACATTTAACTCAGCTTGAACAGTACTTGGTCCAGACTCAAAAATTAACTCCATAAAATTCACCTCGAAATCCAAACTAGTATTTTCTGTTCCAACATCAACTGTCTGAACAGAATCATTATAACTCCACTCACTTCCACCATAACCTCCAAGAGACTCAATCCTATATTCGCAGGATTTTAAATACGAATCATCAAAAACTGAAAAATTAAGATTTTCATTACCTGTTAAAATAACGCTATTACCGCCAGTTTTTAATACATAACTCGAGCCCAATTCTTCTTCAACAAATCCAGGATTTGTAACATTTAACTCAGGTGCATATAAATCCAAATCTCCAAAATTAAAATTCCATTCCTTTCCAATATTTCCTGACTGATCATAAACTCTTAAAACTAGAAAACTTCCTGCTACTTCCCCAATTAAATCACCATCTTCATCAACAATTAAATCCTTCAAATTAACTCCAGAAACATATTCACCAGCTTCACCAACACTATTACTCCCAAAATCAATAACTCCTTCATTTTCACCAACCAAATACTCCAAATACAAATTATGTTCAAAATAATCTTCACCAAATAAATTCTCACAAGCCTCCATTCCCTCAAGATCTACAAGTCTAAAATAAAACTTAACATCTCCTAACCTATCATCAAAACTATCAGTAACCTCTAAAACATTCCTGTCTCCACTCTCATTAGATGCAGTCAAATACAAATACGCATTAGGTGGAACCTGATCACAAGAATACTTAAAATCACTCGGAAATTCATCAGAAGAAGAAGAAAAATTATAATCTCTCCAGTTTCTATTCCACCAATTTCCAGAAACATTTATTTTACCTCCCAAAACATCAGGCAAATCATTATTATCAGAATCTTTAAAACAACCATATTCATCATTCCATTTACACAAAGAATCCCCAGAATTTGGATGCAAACTCTTATACATTTGATTCACAAAATTATCCGAGCTTGTACATTTCGAATCATTCAAATATAACTCACAAAAAACTAAACTCTCTGCCAAAGATTTAGAAGTAAAACTCTTAGTATAATTATTTTCTTCCTTTCCAACATAATTTGGAACTTCATCCAAATCAATATTATATTGCTGGCCATACTCATTAACCATATACTCACAATCTCCCATCAAATTCGACTTCTCAAGAGTACAAGTATCAAAATTATCAGTTTCAACACATTCTTGACAACTTGAAGCTCTTGAATCCAAAAGCGTAAAAGGCTTAAAAATATTTGAAGTCCCAAGTTGAACATAATCTGGATCAGAAAGCTCAAAACTTACAGCATCAATATAGAAATCACCCGAAACAGATTCAATCTTAAAAGTAATATTAATAAGATTTTTATTTATTTTCAAATTCAAAGAGTTAAAACTCTTTTTATAAAATCTATCACCAAATTCCATTGAATCTACATCTAAAATCTCAGAACCCAACTCTACTTGAGACCCATCTTCATCAACACCAGAAACTAAAACTCTCAACTTTGCAGAATTTCCCTCAGACATATCAGATTTCAATTTATAAGACAAATAAAAATCATATCTTACTCGATTATTTAAATTTAAAAAATACATATCATGAAATGTTTGAGAAATAAAACTATCAGAATTCAAAACATAAGATTTCTCACCATGATAAGAAGTGCTTGAATCAACATTACCATCAATAGCACTGTCCCAACCTTCTATTCCATTCTCAAAACTAGGATTTTCAAAGAAATTCTGCCTAGAAAGCAAAGCATATTTCCTATAATTTTTAGGAGTTTGTGTATCTCCACTCGTAAAATTAGAAATACACATTCCCTCAACATCAGAAAATAAACCGTCTTTTAGATATTCTGAAGCAGGAATCCAAACACAACCATCTGCAAGACCTAATTGTTCATATTTATATGCAGAATTTTCTTCACAATTTTCCTGCAAATTATAATCACTACACTCTAAAACCTCCGCTTTAGCTTTACATGATCTTTGGTCAAAATCAACAACAGAACCATAATGGAACAAATTAGCACCCGGAACAGGATCATAAATACAAACCTCAGACACTCCATTTGGTCTTAAATCTTCACACTCTTCCTCTTCAACATAATACCCAAAAAGACTGTTAAAAAAAGAACTACAACTTGCGACTACATCTCCATCCTCATCTATCTCAGGTTGAACGTAATTATCAATAATATCTTCAAAATTATCTCCTCCATCTTCAACGTCTCCTGTTTCAGAATCTACAGGTAAACTAACCTCTTCACAAGTACTACCAACACCAGATTCTAAAACTAAATTTCCTCCATACTCATCACACCAACTCTGGATTTCCGTAGTTTTTTCACCACCTGGTCCTGCATAATAAGCTCCATCAATCTTATAAATATCATGTGAACCATATGTTTGTGAACATGCAGGACTTCCACCCGCATCATACATACAAACATAATTCTGAGAATAATAGGAATCACAACCTCCATCATCTGAACTATAAGGAAAAGAAATTCCTCCCTCACATGAATCTTCTTCATCAAGAGTAAAACTATCCCCATCATAACAACACACCAAAAGTGACCCATCACTACCTGTAGCTGAAAATCCAAAACTTACCAAAAACAGACTTAAAAACAAATAGAGTCCAATATTTCTTATATTCATAAAAATAAAATTAAAAAAACATTATATAATAATTATATATAACTAATAAGTAAAAACTAGTAACACGAAAATAAAAAAATTAAAATTCAGTATCATCAACCATTTCATCGGGAGTATCCGGACCTTGCTCATGATTAGATCCCATAATTTTATGATATATTTCCTGAATTTTTTTTCTATCTTTAAGATTTTGATGAACCGCTCTAAGCTTCTTTTTCCTTGCTAGATACTCTTTTTCATAATCAGGGTCTCCCATTTTTATCAATAATTTGAATAGGTTGATATTATTTAGTTATTATTTTCATCGAAATAACTAAATGTATCTACTTATAGTAATAATTTGTTATTTATAAAGGTTTTGAATTTTTTTATAAAGAAAACCTGTATATTATAAAAAAACACTTTTGTCGAACCTCAAAAACAACAAAAATCACATAAAAGTGTCGATTCCGAGACTTGAACTCGGGACCTCCAGATTATGAGTCTGGCACTCTAACCAACTGAGCTAAATCGACAATATTAAGGCACAGGTCTTGAGCAAAGCGAAAACCTGGTTTTGACACGCGTAACTTTTCCCAAAAGTCCGCCACTCGAACCAACTGAGCTAAATCGACAATATTAAGGCACAGGTCTTGAGCAAAGCGAAAACCTGGTTTTGACACGCGTAACTTTTCCCAAAAGTCCGCCACTCGAACCAACTGAGCTAAATCGACAATATTTGTAGTTTTTAGAAAAACTCACTCGACTTATAATTTTAAAAAGCGAGATTTGATTTATAAAATTAATGGGTAAATCTAAAACTATCATTCCACAAATTTTCACCCCTAGAAAATAAAAACACTTATAAACTTTCAAATTCTCTTACTTATTGTAATGAAAAAAATCAATCAGAAAAATCAAAAAACATCAGAAATCATTGCACAGATTAAAGATGATTTGACAGGTTTGATTGAATTAAACACTGAAAACACAAAATCATTAGACAAAATTACTAGAGAAGATGTTGAAAAAAAAGAAGAACAAACTCAGCAAACCCCAGTAATTTCATATGATGATATTGTAATAAAGAAAAAAATCATCATGCCATATTCAACAAAAAGAACCCGAACCTTTTTTGGATGGTTATTTAACAACAAGTTTAATTAAAAATGAAAACAGGAAAACTAATAACATTTCAAATAATTGCATTTCTAGCCGCAATAAACATGTTTTTTGTTTATGTGTCGGGAGGATTCTCAAGCATAGAACCAACAACAAGATACATCACAAACATATCCATTGTGATATTTAATTACATGACTCTATTCTCAGTAATAATGCTTGTATCCCTCTCTTATGTAGTTTTAAAAGCAATAACCAAAAAAAATCTTTTAAGAGTATCCTTACTAATCTTAGCAATCCAACTAGTAGTAAGCATGATACTTCGAGCAATTGAATTTGCAGGAGGAACATTTGACATGTTTGCAATCTTACAAACAATATTCTACTTAGTACTATTAATACTTAATATCTCAATATTAAAAGATTTATTTAAAATAATTCAGACATTATTTCTCCAAACAAAGAAATAAAGATTTATAAAAATTAACCTCTTCTCTTAATTTAATGACTAAAAACAAAAAAGATTTCTTCCAAAAAAGAGTAAAAGAAAATTACTTTCAGAATGCCAAAAAAATAAATGTAAGAGCAAGATCATATTTCAAATTAAAACAAATTGATGAAAAATTCAAAATACTCCATGAAAACACTAATATCCTCGACTTAGGATGCGCCCCGGGAGGTTGGCTTGAATATCTTGACCAAAAACTTCAAAAAGCAAAAATAATAGGGATTGACCTTCTTGAAGTTAAAAAACCCCGAGAATTTTCAGAAAACATCCAAATAATCGAAGACGATTTTAACAATATCGAAGAATATACTCTTGAACCTTTTGATTTAATACTCTCAGACATGGCACCAGAATTTTCAGGAGATTCAAAATTCGACAGAGGAAAAACACACAAACTAAACCTATCAACTCTAGAATTTACCCAAAAACACCTCAAAAAAGAAGGAAATCTAGTATTCAAATCCTTTGAAGGAGAAGATTTTCAATATGTACTAAAAAAAGCAAGAAAATTCTTTGAAAAAATCTCAGTTCTAAAACCCGACTCATCACAAAAAAAAAGTGCAGAAGTTTTTGTAATTTGCCTAAATAAAAATTCTTAATCCAATTTTGCCCAAAACTTATCAGGTAATGAACTCGAATCACAATCTCCAATCATTGAACCGTAAACATTATCTTCATCTAGTGAAAAAAGACAAGAATATGCCGAGCTTGGAGCCGTAGAACCCACAAAAACATCCCATGTGCCCCCAGAAGAATACAGAGTTACATTATGCCATTGCAGAGGAGCCTGATAAACAGAAGCCGTACTCGTAAAAATATGAGAATTTGACTCATTAAGCAAACTAACAATTTCCTGTTTAAATGCGCCTGTACCAGCAGACAAAGTATAATTCAAATGTCTTACACAAACACTATAAGTATAAAGAGAAGAAGACCCAACTTCTGCATGTCCCACATCCAACTCAGACAAACCAAGAAGTCTTACATATCCTTTCGAAAAATCACAATTCCCAAAAACAAATCTAACAACCAAAGGACTACGAACAATATCTTTTACAATCTCAAACTCAGATTTCACTCCTTGATCCGTAATTAGAACAGTTTCAACACTCTCCACCTCACCAACATCTCTTGCACAAAGCCCCACATCAACCACATTAAGTCCAGCCTCAAGAATAATATCTTCAATATCACAAATTTCATCCCCAAACTTTATTTTCTCTAATTTAATATCCTTACCAAAATCATTTTCAATCATCAAATAATTCTCGTCAACTTTTTTAATCTCTACACTCCTCGTAAAATCCTTACCATATAAATCAGTCTCAATTTCGCTTTTAAATAAAACAAACCAATCATTAAGATATAAAAACGCCAAAACAGAAACAACCAATAAAAGACTAATAATTACAATCGGAACAATACCTTTTCGACAAAATTTGTTTTTCATCTAAGAAGTTCTAAAAACTAATAGTTTTAAATATTAACAACTTACAAAAAGTAATAACTAATCTACTTTTTCTTTGCAACACTAGCCTTTTTCTTTAAAACTTCTTTCTTTTTATCTCCTTTAGAAACATTAATATTACTCTTTTCCGCCCCAGTTTTAATCTCTTTCTTATTCTCTTCCTTTCTCTCTACCCTCTTACTCAAAACTTCAGACTTTGTTTTACCCTCAACATTTTCTTTAACTATAACCTTTCCATCCTTGCTCTCACCAACTTTATTTTTCTTTTTATCCTTATCCTTCAATTTATAAAGTACATACCACTGGAAAACTCTCCTCTTCTTCTGAAAAGACTCAATAAATAAAGCAACTAAAAAGAAAACAAAAACATAAATTAAAAGATACAATACATCAAAAATATACACCTTAAATCCAGCATTAAAAAGCAAAATCTTCCTAATCACACTCTCGGAAAGTAGAAAAGGATTATACTCAAAAATACTCGCTAGTGTGCCAGACAACAACTCCAACGGTAAAAACACTCCTGAAATCACAAACAAAATAATCACAATAAAAAACAAAAACAAAAGATTAGACATATCACTAAAACTCAACTTCCCAATAATTATTCCAAGCAACGTAAATACCGCAATCATAAAAACAATAAAAAAATACAAAATAAAAATTCTCGAAGAAAACATTTTCAAAAATACCGAAAAATAAATTATACTAATAAAAAATACCTGCAAAAAAACTAAAAGCATAATTGTAATCATATCTGAAACCAAAAATGAAAAACTTGAATTCTTAGTCAAGAAATTCCTAACTCTCGCAGGAGATTTTTTCTCTGCTAAAACCATAAAAGAACCAAACGATAGTGAAACCAAAACAATCAAAGACAAAAGAAGCGTTGGGAAAAACGAACTAAAATTAGAATTTTCAGGAATAACACTTTTTGTGGTAAAAGAAACAGGATTAACCAAAGCCTGAGAATCTGTAACATTTACAAGACCAACATTTGCAAGCATTAAAGTATTCGTCTCATTAAGTTCTTTAAGGTTAGAAATTGCCTTATTTGTATTTGAATTCAACTCATCAAGTTCTCCAGTTATTTTATCTGAAAGTTCCTCAACATTTTTCCCCATACTAGAAACTTCTCCCTCAAGAAGTCCAACTTGCTCAATTAATTTTCTAAGCGAATAAGAACTATTAATAGAATAAATTCTATTCTCAACTGCAACAACATTCGCCTCAACATCATCAATTAAATCCTTTATCTTGCCCTCACTACTTGAATTAAGACCTGCATCAGAAACCAAATCAGAAAGATTATCAAGACTCGAAATTGAATCACCAACATAATCAAGACTTAAATTTGCAAAATCTACAAAATCCTCCTTAAATTTTGTCCCATATTCTGCTATTTTTTCGGGATCAATATCATCCAAAGAAGCAACAGAAGGCAATTTAATCATATGTCCAGAAATAACTCTCTGATTTTCATCAATTTTATTTGTAAGAGATAAAAGTACATCAATGTTTTCTGACTGATTCAATAAAAGCTCAGAATTATCCAAAAAAGCATTACTCAAATTCTGCGTAACTTGAAGTTGTAAGTTCTTAGAATGAGAATTAAGAGAAGTTAAAACGAGATTCTCAACTACCTCTTTAACATTCTTTTTTGAAGTATCAATCTCAATCATCACATCATTTTTATGGTTATTTTCTATAACAAAATTTTCTGGAAAATAAATACAAATATGCGTAATTCCCCTCTCAATTGAACTTCTACAAGCTTCTTTTGAATCAAATTTCCGCAAACTAAAATCCTTTTCAAGTTCTTTTATATAAGATAAACTCAAAGGATTTTGTGAAGCGTCTGAATATCCAACACTAACTGAAAAAGCATTATTATTAAAATAAAACAAACAAAACAACAAAATAATAAAAATTGGAATCAAAGAAAAAATAATAAAAGAACTTCTCTTCCCCAAAAAAACCTCAACATTTTTCAAAAATAATCTTTTAATCCAACCTTTCATTTTTTAAACACCTTCATAAAATTCTCCCTAAGGTTTTTAGTCCCAATTTCAATAATACCATGATCCTTTATAACAAAAGCTTTCGAACAAATCTGTTCAATCTCCTCAAGATAATGACTAACAAAAATAACTGTTACTCCCATCCTATTAACTTTCTTAATAATCGAGAGCAAATCATCCCTCAAATAATAATCAAGATTTGCGGTTGGCTCATCCAAAAGCAAAATTTTAGGCTCAGTAATCAAAGCACAAGCCAAATCAAGTCTTTTCTTCATACCCTCAGACAAGTTACCTGCAATCATCTCATGGAACTCCTCCAAATTCAATGTTCTAAGAAGCCCATCCATTCTCTTCAAAACATCATCACGAGTAAAACCACTCAAAACCCCAAAATAAAACAAATTATCTTGAACACTTAATTCGGGATAAAAAGAAGGTTCCTGACTTGAATAACCAAACAACAACTTATTCTTCCCCCTAAATTTATAAATTGATTTTAACTCTTTCTTACCATAAATATCTTGAAACTGAATTTTTCCAGCATCTGGCACTTCAAAACCTGCAATCATATTCAAAAGTGTAGTTTTCCCACTTCCAGACAGGCCCACAATACCCAAAATCTCCTTTTCATTTACTTCAAAACTCACATTATCAAAAATCAAACTTTTTCTAAAGCTTTTTTTCAAATCAGAAACCCTAAGTAAAGTATTTCCCATAATTAAAAATCATTTCATCATCTTAAATTACTTTCTGATTTACCGATAGTTACAACAAGTGTTTTCCTTGCTCAAAATCATCCTTAACTCTTCTCAAAACATCAATAAAATAATCAATTTCATCTTTTGAATTATAAAAAGATAAACTAACTCTAACGCTAGAATTCACGCCAATCTTCTTGCCCAAAGGAACTGCACAATGATTTCCTGCCCGAACACAAATTCCATAATGATTGAAAATTGAAGCCACATCATGAGCATGAACCCCAGAAACATTAAAAGAAAAAAGAAGAACATCGGCATTTGAACCCTTAATCAACAACTCCACAAACTTTAACTTTGAAATCCTCCTAAAAAAATAACTTACCAATTCTTTCTCATACAACTCAATTTTTTCAAAACCAATTTCATTCAAATAATCCAAAACTTTTCCAAAAACAAAAACTCCCGCAATATTTTGTGTTCCAGCTTCAATAGCATAAGGAAAATCTCTAAACTCACAAAATTCAAAATCAACATCCTCAACCATTCCACCCCCATAAGTTGTAGGTTTTAACAATTTCAAAGACTCAAATTTTCCTGCCAAAACTCCAACACCAAAAGGCCCATACATTTTATGCGCAGAAAAAGCAAAAAAGTCACAACCCAAATCCGCCAAATCAATTTTTTTATGAGAAACAATTTGCGAACCATCAACAACCGTTAAAATCTTATTCTTTCTTGCAATTGAAACAATCTCCTTGGCAGGATTTTCAACTCCCAGAACATTTGAAACATAAGCAAAACTAATCAACTTCGTTTTTTGAGTAATTTTCTTCTTCAAATCCAAAACATCAATTTTTCCCTTTTTTGTAATTTCAACAAACTGCAATTTCAATTTTTTCTTTTCTGCAAGTTTTTGCCAACAAACAAAATTTGAATGATGCTCAGAAATTGGAATTAAAATCTCATCACCAGCCTTAAAATAATCTTCAAGACCAAAAGCTATCTTATTCAAAGAATCAGTAGCAGAACTCGTAAAAGCAACCTCCCCAGAATTACAATTTAAAAAATTCGCAACTTTCTCTCTTGCAAGCTCAAACTCACTAGTTGCTTTTCCTGCCAAATCATAAACTCCCCTACCAACATTTGAATTAAACTTCTCATAAAATTCCTTAATTGATTTTGTCAAAATTTTAGGTTTTTGAGTAGTTGCCGCATTATCAAAATAAATAAATTTTTTCTTTTTCAAAAGAGGAAAATCTCTTCTTTTCTCTTCAAAAAAAGCTTTAAGTTTCATATTCATAGAAATATAGATTAAGTTTAATTTAAATAATTTTATATGAAATCGGCTTTGTAAAAAATAAATTTAATCAAATTTGAAATTTAATTCTCTTGAGGTATCTGCACTGGAGCAAGAGTCATCTGTGTTTCATTATTATAAATCGTAACACTGCCATCCTCCGAGATAGTATTTAGAAGCTCTTGAAGAGCAAGTTCATACCCTTGTTGTTGACCAAGTTGAACAGATTGAACTGGAACCAAAGTCAATGTTCCATTTTCAAGAGGAATCCCAACTTGTCCATTTTGTGCAACATTCCCAACAAGCATATTTAGAACTTCAACTCTCCCATAAACAACTCCTTCTTGAAATTTGGATGTTGCATAACTATTTACTACGAAATAGCCCAGACCTAAAACAATAATAGCACCAAAAATTATTGTTAAGATTTTATACATAGATGAATTACTTTTTTCTTTCATAACATTTGAAATAAAGAATTTTTTAAAAAGATTATTAATTACACTCAGTTACAAAAGCCCAGTTTCCATATTAACTTTGTTTCTCTCTAAGAAATTATAAAGTGTTTTATGGGATGCTCCTTTAATTAACATCTCAACAGCCTCATGAATTAAATGAATATTTTCAAATGGACCAATAAAAGAAACATAATGATCTTTAACACTCACAGCACACTTAGTAATTTCTTCAATTACTTTTCTTGTAGAACCATTCTTTCCAATTATTCTCCCCATAACCACTTTTAATCTATTATGATCCTTTACATAATCTTTTACATCAATAGAATCAATTACAACATTCTCATCCTCAAGTAAAATCGCACTCTCAGGACTATGTCCTAAATTAACTGCCGTTATAATATTTCCTAAAACAAAAACATTTGCACCATCCTCACATTCAATTTTAACCTCTCCAGACTCAGAATTAACATTTATTTTCGCATCAAATTTTCTCTCAAATTCCCTTTTTTGGCTTCCACTCTTCCCAATAAAAACAGGAATTCTCTCCTTCTCAAGAAAATAACTCTCAATTACCATAAATAAAAAAAGCAAAACTCATTTAAAAACCTATTGAAGAATGAAAACAAAAAAATTATGAGTCTCCAATTCTATAAGACTTGTGAAGTTTCAGCAACTTTTTGCTAGTTTGAGGCATTTGAAACCGCAGTGTATTTCCATACATAAGGTTTCAAATAACGAAAAAATAATAAAAAAGAGCAAAACTTCCAATTTAACCTGTGTGTTCTACTACTACAGAAGTTCTCTGCCTCTCAAAATAATCATAACTAAGTTCAATTGTAATTGGTTTCTCATACTCTCCTTCACCCACAGTAGGTTGATTACAAAAAACTGTTGCAACTCCATTATTTAACTGAACCATACCAGAAGCAGAACTACCACCGCAATCAAGTCCAGAAATTCCTGAATTTACTTCATAGTATACAAAATTCTCCTCAATTGCAGCATTAGAACTAGTTACACTCTCGCCAGCAACCTCACATTTAGAATCTAAAATATCTTTCTTATACACTCTTCCATCTCCTTCATGAACAATATCAAACTGAATCTGAATTCCATCCCCAGAAACAAATTGTTCAACATTCTCAACTATAACTGGAGCACCACTGCTCTCGGAAGGTTTTTTCTCATCAAGTTCACAAATTTTATCCCCATCATCAATAGTTGTAAGAGTATCACCATTGATACAAACTTTAGCAAGTGCAGTAGTTTTATATGGATAACACATATCAACAACAAGACTAACATCCTGAGTTCCTGAAGGAAGCGAAGGAACATACTTCAAATTACTAAAAGTCACAACCTGTTTTCTACCAGGCTTAACATTATCTTTAATTTTCTCAACACCACCAAAAATTCCCGGAGGAGTTTGAACAATATCTGATTCGGTTAAACCAAAATCTGCCGGACTAATCCCTGCCAAAACAACATACAATTCATTTTCAGGAATATCATATTCTCCGTTATTTTCCATCATAAGTCTAACATTAAAAGGTTGTCTTCCATTATCCAAAACTCTCTCAGGAGGTGCACCCTCAGCAAACTCAACAGAAACTGCCTCAGTTCCTCCCTCAAAAGCATCTCCGGAATACCCACTTGACTTAGCCGAAGAATCTCCACTACAACCCGCAAACACCAAAAATGCAGATGCCAATAATACTAAAACTAAATTTTTCATATTAACCATTTTTATTTTACCTCCTCCTCCGTAATCACTCTCTTTTTCTTATTATCCTCAGGCTTCTCATCACTATCTTCCTTATTAATCCAATAGAACACAATACCAAATACCACTAAAATATAAAGCATCGGATCCTTTAATATTTCTTCAAGCCACCCTAATGAGTCAAGATCATACCACCAACCAAATCCTACTCCGAAATAATACACAACAAACAAAATTCCTGCAACACCTAAAACATACTTCATAATCTGTTTCTCTTTCTTAGTTTTTCCAAGTAAATCCATTAAATCCACATTTAGGAGACCCGCAATAATATATAAAGCTAAAATCCCTAAAGTAAAAGCACTAACGCCAGGGAATAAACCAGACATTAAATCTCCCAGACTACAACCTCCCCCAGTAATACTTGGACCAATATAGGAAGGACAACTGTCTGAAATAGGAAATGCTATTGCAAACAGAGCAAAAATTACTGAAATAATAACTCTGACAGGTTTCTTATTCTTAAACAAATCCACCTGCCCAAGCGCAGTAAAAACTAGCACATAAACAAGTAGAAACGGAAAAATGTACTGATACCAACCATTATATGTCAAAGTATCAAAAAAAGTACCAATCTCCGCATCCGCAAAAAAATCACTTATTGCTCCCATTTATTCATTTCTTTAACTTTGAATTTATAAATAATTGTAACTACTTTTTATTAAGTTCTTCCAACTTCTTCCTATTTTTGTCAAGACTTTGCTTACTAATATCATAAATTCTGTTATGGTATGTATCCTTATATTTTGGATTCATACCTGCTTCAAACTCCTCAATTGAACGCTCACTCTCTTTAATTTTAGTTACAAGAAGCTTCTTCTGATCTTCCTTTGACATCGTCCACGAATAAATAAACGTAATCAAAACAACAATAAAAACAATCGGATCAATATAATACTCTAAAATATTGCCCTCAGCACCATTATAAATATATACAATGTCAACAAAAATCAACAAAATTCCAAAAGGCAAAACACCTTGACTTCCCGGACTTCTACCAACAACTAATAGTACAGCCCCAGTAATCAGCGTACCAATCAAAACAATAAAATTCCATTGCGCAGAACTATCCAACACATCATAATCAAAAAAACCCATTGCAATCCCCAAATAAAACATTACTGTCCCAAGTCCAAAAACACCCAAAATCAAAACTGCAAAAGAACTTGTCTTACCCGAAAACATTCCAAAAAAAAAATCCTTACCCATAATCCCCGCAACAACATAAAGCCCCAAAATCCCAATACCAATAGCAGAAATCTGCGGAAAGAGCTCAGAAATCATCCTTCCAATTGGATAACCAGAACTTAACTCAAAATTAACAGAAAAAAAAGTAATAATCAAAGATAAAATTACAACAACTCCTTTATTTGCCTTTCCGGCCTTATTCTTAAAAATCTTAACTGTAGATAAAACCGTAAAAAATATCGCATACAACAAAAGAAAAGGAAAAATTAGTTCAAAATACCTTTCATCTAATAAAACCTTATGGAAATCATAAAAATTCACTTCTGAAAACCAATCGGAAATATAACTCATTTAAAAATATCTTAAAAAACAAATTTAAAAAGCTTTGCAACTACTTCATAGCAAAGCCAAAAAACAATTATTTACAATTATTTTCTCTTTTTTCTTGGTTTATCTTCCAAATCATGAAGAATTCTCTCTTCATCTAATAAAGTTCTCTTAACTAACTTCTCAATATTCATATCCATATTTTCGATATGCCTCTGTGTCTTAATAACCTGTTTTAAGGAGTATAGCAAAACCAGCATCATAGCCAGAATTGTCCAAAACATTACATAAAACAAAAAACTTACTTCTCCGCTACTAATTGGATCCATGTTAAAAATAATTTAGTTTCCCATATAAAAAACATTTGTAATAACTAAAAGGTGAGATAAAAACAGCCCCGGGGGGATTCGAACCCCCGACCTATAGCTTAGGAGGCTATCGCGCTATCCAGACTGCGCTACGAGGCTATATAACTAAGTAACTCAAAACAACTTAAAAAGTTTACCCAGCCCAATTAATAAAAAAGAAAAATCCCGTAAAAGTAATCATCATAAGCAAAACCACATGCGGGGCACCTGCAATAATATTATTATCCTGCATAAGTCCAAATAAAAACCCCGATAGCAGTGCCAGCTCATAAGATAACAATATAAGCAAAGTCAAATATATCGACAACTCCTTTGGTTGTTCAACCGGCTCAGCAGAAATAGGCAACCCGCTCTCTTGATCAACAACTAAACTCTGCGCCTCCTGACCCCCATTCATAGAATCTGTTAACCCTACAAATAAATTATTATACACAATCACAATAATAAAAACAAAAATAACAAAAGAAATATACCCCGTAAAAGTATTTGAAGCCAAATTACTTCTTCTCTCCTTCTTTCTCAAATTTTCAACTCCTATTTTTAAAGAAAGCTCCCTCAAAATCTTATCAACATGCCCCCCTACCCTTCTAGCCTCCATAACAAGCAAAAAATCTCTTTTCAAATCTCTACTACCAATATTCTTTGCAAAATTTGTCAAAGCAATATCAAAATCAACTCCCCACGAAAGCTGATTCACAAACTTTCTAATATCAAGATTCAAAACTCCATACTCATTATTTCCTGTAGCCTTAATTGATGAAACCAAATCCATACCCGAATCAACATTATCCACTACATCCCTCAAAAACCTTGGCACAACCTGCATTTTTGAATCAACCCTCTTAATCTGATACAAACTTAAAATTAAATACGGAGTCAAAAAGAAAACAAAAGGCAAAACCAAAATAAGGTTAACCATTCTAGGCTCAGTAATATGTGTAAAAGTATATCTCAACGCAAAAATAATTCCTACAACTGTTAATCCCAAAAACAAATATTTTACAATTTCCTCAAAACTAACTTCTTCAAACTTCATTTTTAATTGGCGATAACCTTGAATACAAAGGCTTTGAATAATACACAAGCATCATAAAACCTGCATAAATAAAAGGCAGCGCAAAAAGCAATAACATAATATACTTAAAAGTGTCATTAGAACCACCTCCCGCATCAACAGTAACATTCACTAAATTCAAAATTGAAATCATAACCGTAAAAAATAATGGTGAAATCAAAAGCAAAACAACATAAATTTGAGAAAAAATTAACAAAGTATCAATATTTTTCTTCTCAATAGCCTCCAACTCAGAATTAAGATTTTCAAGCTTCCTCTCCAGATAAGCATACAAATTACCACCCGAATTTGAAATAGTAACCAAATCATTCATCATATCCGAAAGCTGATGTGAAGGACAAGAATCCATTGCAGCCCTAATAGAACTATGAATATCATATCCCAAAAACGTAGACATATACCTAATTCTCCTGAACTCATTTCTAATTTCCTTATATATCAGAAATTCATCAATAATTTCAATAATTTTAGCCAGATTAAGTTCCTTTGATAAAATCTTCAAGTATGGCAAAAGATAAGGAATTGCAGCATCAATTTCCTTTTTACGCTGGTTCATCTTCAAAATAGGAAAATTATATAAAAAAATTCCTAAAGCCATAACTGCAACAATCCCAATATAGAAAACAAAAATTGAATAAATTGGATAAATGAAAAGCAACAGCAGACTAGAAAAAAATACAAGACCCAAACTTGAAACAATAGTAACATAAATCGAAACAAAATACTCCTCAGGCAAAATCTTCAGATTAGACTGCTTTAGAATTTTCTCATATTTTTTGTTATAAACTCCCTTCCAAAAAAACTCACTAAACTTCTTTTTAGAAAGCAAAAATTTACCTATAGTACTATAAACAAAATGAGTATAAATAGCCATCGGATTCTCAGCTTCCGATTTAATCTTCTTGCCCTTACTCTTCTTTTGCTTGTTCTTTAACATTTTCCACCTTTTTTTGTTCTTCTGCCAAACGCCTCCTTATAACTTCTGCGAACTTTTCAAGTTCATCAAAAATTCCGCTCGGATTTTTATAATAAGATTTAATCACTTGACTAACATCCCTAAACTCTAAAATTTTATTCTTATGCATAAAATCTAAAATTCTCCTACGTTTTTCAATCTCCTGCCAAATAGACTCCTCCTTACCTCCTCGAACTTCAATCAAATGTGAAATAACTGCAGACTTCTCCTTAAACTTAAAACTATCATCTGCGGGAAAAAATCTAAGAAATTCACTCGCCGCAAACTTATCCTTTTTCGAATCATAATCAATAATCTCTACAACCGAATAAGCACGCCTAACCGAATTATTTTTAACTTTTAACTGCTTCATAAAAATAACAAGATTAAGTTCTGTCAAAAGCTGTTTAGGCAAATTAATAGGATCAATAGTCATACGATTAACCAAATCGCTAAACTTCTCAGCATGAACAGTTCCAAGACCAGCATGACCTGTCGCCATACCCTGAAAAAGAATAGATGCTTCAACACCACGAATCTCTCCTACAATAATATAGTCTGGTCTCTCCCTAAGTGATGCTTTAAGCAAATCAAACATTGAAACTTCTGCTTTACCTTCTGACTCTCTTGAAATCAAAGACAACCAATGCTCATGAGGAAGATTAATTTCAGGAGTATCCTCAATAGATACAATTTTTCCAGAAGGAGGCACAAACAAAGACAAAGCATTCAAAATAGTCGTCTTACCAGTGGCAGTACCTCCCGACACCAAAATTGACTGTTTATTCTCAACTGCAAGCCATAAATAAGCAAGCAAAAACGGAGGCATAGTACCATAATCAATCAAATGAACTGGAGTAAAAGGTTCCGCACGAAATTTACGAATTGTAAACGAAGAACCCTTACCTGAAATCTCCTTACCATAAATTGCTTCAACCCTTGATCCATCAGGCAGAGCTCCCTGTAAAATAGGTTTTGAAAGTGATACCTCTTGATTAGACTTTTGAGCTAGTTTCACAATAAAAGAATTCAGCTTTGCATTATCTTCATAAACCCTATTAACTTCCAGCGGACCATACTTTAAATGATTAACAAAAATTGGAACCCCCAAACCATCACAAGAAATATCCTCAATATAAGAATCATACATAATTGGGTCAATCATCTCAAGCCCCAAGAAATTCCTAGCTAAAAAATAAGTAATTTTCTTAAACTGGTTTTCATCAAGTTTAATCTTATACTTTTCACAAAGTTTTTTAGTTCCCCTATCCAAAAATTCTTTTTCAGTCATATTCGAAAATTCGGGCGAAAACTTTTCAAACACATAAATAAATCCTTTCCTCAAAATCTCCAGTGCTTCATCCTCCTCAGCAGTCAATTCAGGTTCAATAATCTTATACAAAAGCTTCTGCTCCTCCTCATCAAAAAAAATTCGCACACTCGATAAATCATGTAAATGATAACTCACATCAACATCACGATAATTAATCGGTTCCCAATCAGTTGTTGATTTCTGAAGCAAATTGTCCGGAATCTTTGCAAGAGACTTTGACTTTTCATCCTCCACCTCTTCAAAAACATCATCATCATCACTTAAAGTATCAGGAGAAATATAGTTCTTAGAAACAATATTAATTCCCGGCATTCCTACTTGTTGTTGCATCATTTGTTGTTGCATTTGTGGAGTTAAAGATTGTGGCATTGAACCTGAGGCTTGATTCGCCATTTGATTTTGATTTTCTTCAAAAGGATTAGATAATTGTTCCTGTTGTTCTACTCGTTCTTCTCTTTCTTTCTGCAGATCATCCAAAGTTTTCTTAAACAAAAAATTCTTACTCTTGAAAGAAAGAACTGGCCAAATAATTTTATCATAATTCTTAGGGTTCTCCGAATAAGTTTTCATCGCCCCAGAAATAATTTTTTTTAATTTAAATGCCATTTTAACAATTAAACCCCCCGCGATATAATGTTGTTTCAGTCTTAAGACTTACACTATAATCGTAATGCGTATAGTTTAACAAAGAAAGATTTGTAGGCGCTCCTGCTTGTTTAACAATTGAAACATTACAAAAAAAACCATATAAATCACAATACTCATCAATCTCTAAAACAACATCCTGATACCTTGCATCTATATTTGTTCCGTTACTCATTTTACCCAAATTACAAACCTCAGAAATAACATTATCAATTATATAAATTTCACCTGATTGCCTTATATAATTGTTACCTGTCTCTAGAGAATAGATAAAAACCAAAGAAAGAATTAAAATTAGCCCCGATAATACCAACAACTGTGATTTTTTATTTCTAAACATTTTCAACTACAAACCCCCAACCTTAAAAATCTCATTTCTTGAAAAGACTCATTTTTAGCGTAAATAAACCTCTCAGAAAAATATTTTGAACTTAATTCTTCACAAGTATAAATAGTTTTAGTAACACTCAAATTTCCAACGATTACTTCATAACTCCCAATACTCTGATTCAAAAAACTCTCAAAAAAACTCCAATCCTGAGTAAGAGCAACCTGAGACAAATCCTCATCAAAAATAAGACTTCTAAATGTATTATTTTCAACTACAACATCAACTATAGAATCACCAAGAACAGAACTTGAATACGACTCTCCCGGCTCAATAACAAGACCAAAATAAACTATTCCTGATGCAAAAATCAATAATAGAATAGGCATCTCAATTGCTGAAAGTAAAGCTTTTCTTTTCATCTCCAAACCCCCACAAACACTTTAGTCAAATTACCTGCAAGATAACTATAACACACAGAATACGACTCGAAACTATCAATTCCACCATAATCCCCATACTCCAAATAAGAATATCCTGAATCAACATTTGTAATATTAAAAAATGCATATCCTTCAATATCCAAAACATCTAAAACTTCAAAATAACTATAATCTGCAAGTTCATTAATTTTATTCACATCCAATTCATTTGAGTTCTCACTTTTCAAACCCAATTTTTCCAAACTCAAAGGCATTTCATCCCAATTTTTCGGATAACCTGGACTTGAAATTAAAGCCTCACACAAATCTGGAGCAAGATAATTAAGTCTTGATTGCTTAAAAACATCATTCTCTGCTTCAACATATGCATTATAATAGCTATAAATAGAAAACACAAAAATAAAAAAAATTAACACTGCAAAACCAAAATCTACTTGGATATATCCCCCTTTATTTGAATGTAATTTCAACTTCTTCATTTTCCTTGTCATATTTAAACTTTAACAGATAATGTCCTGGCCTTAATGTAAAATTTGATGCAAAATTAACTTGCGAAGTAAGATTTATGTGAAAATACTCATGACCGGTTTTAGACCCATAACAAAAATTATCAAAACAATCAATCCCTTCCCCCCCATAAGATACAACCGAATAATAAAAAATCTGATTAGAATTAAATTTAAGAAAACCTTTCTCAAAATTTACATTTATTGTTGTTGTTTCTCCATCAAAATTTGTAATTGAAGAAATCTTTGCATCAACTTTCTTAAGATAAGACTCCATATTGACTTTATCCTGCATCCCAATTCGAGACTCCATCAAATCCGAAGAAAAAGTATATGCAATCAAAGAAGTAGTAATTATTAAAGAAACAAGTAAAACAAACGAAGTAATTTCTGAAAAACCTTTCTTAGATTTATTATACATAAAAAAATATTAATTATAGTTTTTATAAAGCTTTTTTATACTTTTTAAAAGGTAAAATAGTTCTATTTCAGAAATAACAACATATTTACTCTGAATAATATAGACTCACACAACTCCCATTAAAATGATACGAATTATTAAGGTGTGGAGAAGTAGTATAATCTTCACAAAATCTATAAGTTAAAGTCGGCACAGTTACTCTTACAAACTCAATATCTGTTTCTTTTACTGCAGTAATATTCCCTTCACTAAGTTCAAAATAAATCTCAGAAACATCATTAGGATTATAATAAGTTATATTCAAATTATCATGCTTTGTAATTTTTACAAGCGCAGAACGAAGCATACTCGCAGAATTCAAACATTCTATTTTATCAATATTATTTACGGCTTCATCCTCAAATTTGCTTTGAAAATAAAAAGAAAAAACAAGTAATAAAAGTAACAGGACAATTATAAGAGAATATGTAGTAATAGTTACAACTCCCTTTTTATTGTACATCTTTTATTATCTTATCTAACAGTTTTAGTTAACTCTACAATATCTTTACTAGTTATCAATAAAACATCTGCCTTATCTCCTATACTTAGATTGCCTGTACAGTCAATACTATAAGAAGCTAAACCCTTACTTACTAGAAATTCTGAAGAGTTACTACAAATTTCTGTACCATCTACACTAATACTTAAGCTAGTAACAGTAACATCTTCACTAGGACTTTTAATATATACGTCAGAATTCACCGTAGAAGTTCCAGATTCTACTCTATCTACAGATAATCCTCCTTCAGTCGCACCCGATGTTTGTGCGTCAATATCTGCCTCAACTCCGCTATTAAAGGTTGCGAACCAACTTTGAAATCCAACTACAGCAACTACTGCTACTACTAATAACAATGCAGTTGCTACAACTGGACTAATTGCTTTTCTTGATACCATTTTTTTAAACTAT
>CAZLRR010000010.1:0-8619 GCA_964562045.1 uncultured Methanosarcinales archaeon | reverse complement strand
TATTTTCAATAACTCTCTGTTTATTAGAATTTTCAATTACGTTAAATAATTCCTTTTTTACTTTATCTATTTCTTTTTCAATAGGAACCAAAGATTTCTGCTGAGAAATCAAATTTTTTTTAAATTCATCTTCCATTCCTTTAATTCTATTCTTAAATAAGTCATTATGCAGTTCAAGTTTTTTAGCAAACCCACTTATTTTCTCAGAAACATCAGAAACCTCGTTTTTAAGCTCTTTTGTGAAATTTTCGCTATCCTTAAATCTCGAAGAAATGTCAGTTACTTCTTTTTTCAAACTCAAAACTTGATCAGACAAATCTTTAATAAAAGCACCAAACCCATCTTTAATCTCTGAAGCAAATTTTCTGTAATTTCCAGCCATCGAATCAACAAATTCTTTTTGTTGCTTTCCCAAAGTATCTTTTACCATACCAGCAACATCAACAGAGAGATGTTTTCTCATCAAAGCCATTTCAGTCCTTAAATCTGACAAGTTACTTAAAACCAGTGCACTCATATCTCCAGAGTCAGACTCATCATCAAATAAAGATTTGGGTGGATTCATAAAATCAAGATTTAAATTAGGAAGATGTTTATCAAGTTCCTGATTAAACTTTTTCAATTCATCCGAAAGCTTTTTGTTTTGAACCATTTTACTATTTTTTCTCCTCAACGTCAGCAATTGGAGGAGGGAGTCCTTTCTCTCCTTCAGAGTTTGTTTCGTCTTTTTTCTCTAACGAATTATCGGCAGCAAAGTTCGGTGCGGGAGGTATATTTGAAGAAGATGGAGAAGAAGGTTTTGAATCTAGTTCCGAAACTCTTTTTGTCAAAACATCAAGTTTCTCACTAATCTCGTCAATTATTGCAAGTTTTTCTACTATATTATTTAATTTCTCCTCAATCGCAGACCCTTCTTCCTCTTTATTTTCACCCTCAGAAGCATCTTTGAAAATCTTAATAATCATATCTAATTTGGCATTAAGTTCGACAAATGCTTCATCTTTTTTGAGCAAACTTTCTCGTTTTAATGTACTAACTAATAATTTTTGTTTCAACCTTAAACTTTCAACTTCTTTAATTAAGTTAAGGTCAGAACACATCGACTCAGATTTTTCCATAAAATAAATTTTACAGCCTTAAAATATAAAAATTAGTAACCATTAGTAAATTAAAAAAACTAATTATTGAAAATATTTAGAAGACGATTGTACTTGGCTATCCTTTCTCCTCTTGCAGGAGCTCCAAGTTTTATTGAAGATTCAAGTGCTACAGCCAAATCAGAGATGAAATCATCAGTTGTTTCTCCAGACCTGTGTGAGACTATTGTATGCCAACCTGCTTCTTTTGACATTTTGTGAGCCATAATGCTCTCAGTTAAAGTTCCAATCTGATTAATTTTTAAAAGAAGAGAATTACATAATTTTTTCTCTTTTGCGAGTTCAACACGCTTAGGATTTGTTACAAGTAAATCATCCCCAACAACCAAAATTTCTTTTTTACCGTTTAACGGATTTGCTTTCTTCAAAGGATTTTTATGCTCCATAAAGTATCTAAAACCCTCAAAATCATCTTCAGCCATAGGATCTTCAATTGAAATAATCGGATATTTTTCAATCAAATCATTGTAATAATTTGTTAACTTTTTATAATCTAAACTCAAACCTTTCTCAACTTCATATTTTTTAGAATCAGAATTATAAAAATCTGAAGCTGCGGCATCCATTGCAAGCATAATTTTATTTTCATAATTTGACTTTTTTATTGCTCTAACAAGCAAATCTAGAGCCTCACTTACTTTTGAAATTTCGGGCGCAAAACCTCCTTCATCCCCAACACTCGTACTTGATTTTCCATAATCTTCCTCAATTAATTTCTTTAAAGTCTGATAAATTTCACTAATCGCCCTAATTTTTTCTTCTGTGCTTCCAAAAATTGGAACAAGCATAAATTCTTGAATATTTAATTCATTTCCTGCGTGAAGTCCCCCATTGATAACATTAGCAAAAGGATGAATTTCGCTCATTCTGAAAGATTTTTTTCCCTTGAAACTAATGTTATAGGCAACTCTTTGCAAATAATCATAAAGTGGCAGATTATGAAATTTCGCACTCGCTTTTGCAAAAGCAACTGAGAGTCCTAAAATAGCATTGGCTCCAATAATTTCCTTATTTTCACTTCCATCAATCTCAATTAATTTTTTATCAAAACTTTCCTGCGTAAAATCAATATCTAGTAAATGTTTCTTGATTTTGTGAACATTTTCTACTGCATTTAGAACAGATTTTCCATGAAAAAAATTTTGATTTCCGTCTCTTAACTCGTGAGCCTCATGAACTCCCGTAGATGCCCCAGAAGGCACCCTAAAAGTTCCTTTTGAACCATCTTCTAAAAAAATCGTTGCTTGAACAGTAGGATTTCCTCTTGAATCTAGTACTTGCATTGCCTCAATATCTACAATTTTCATACTTAAAACTGAAAATAGACACCAGTTAAATTTTTATTACTACTTTAAAGAATTATAAATATAAATTGTAGATTTTGATTGTAATTAATTATTACAAACTTTACAAACCTTTATCTATTTCCTGAAGAACTTTAACTAACTCATCTCTTTTCTCTTTAGAGAACAAAATATTAGTTTTATACCTTTTCTGCCCCTCTGGCGTATACCAACCTTTTGAAATTCCAATCAAAAGAGTCTCGCCTTCAGGAGGTTCTTTAATATTTATTTCCAGAAAATTATTTCCTCCGGCTTCAATTGTCTCTTGCTTTAGTGTTTTCCAATCAGACATTTTCTATTAAGATTTATACATACTTATGAATTTTAGAATTTAAATAGTTTTCTATAGATTTTCTGTATTTAAAAGGAAAACGTTTAAAAAGTGATAATGACTCTCTTTAGTTATGGGTCGAGTAAGAAGTACTTATGTTAAAACTTCAGCAGACAAAATTTATGAAGTAGGAAAAGAAGATTTTACTGATAACTTTGACAAAAACAAGGATTTGGTAAAAAAATATGCAACGATTCCATCTAAAAAGATGAGAAATACAATCGTTGGTAGAGTTACAACTCTGAAAAAAAGAGAATTGAGAGGCGAAGAGTAAAATGTTAGAAGTTGGAAGATTAGTTGTTAAAACTTGCGGAAGAGATGCTATGGAATATGGAGTTATTATTGAAGTTAACGATGATAAATTCGTTACAATTGATGGTAATGTTAGAAGAAAAAAAGTTAATAAATTCCATGTTGAACCTTTAAACAAAACTCTTGATGTAAAAAAAGGAGCTGACACAAAAACAGTTTTAGCAGCATTTGAAAAAGCAGGAATTCCTGTTAAAAAGTCTACTGAACCTAAAAAAGCTAAAAAGGTTAGTGAAAAACCTGTTAAGAAAAAAGTTCTTAATGCTCAGAAACCAAAAACTGAGAAAAAAACAAAATCTAAATCTAAAAAAGAATAAATTTATTCTTTAACAAATTCTTTATAGTAATTTTTTCATCTCAAATACAAATGTTTTTGCTCTTTCAAGTGAAGTTTTAGCCTTACTTTTCTTAATTGTTTCAGACATTTGATACTGAAATTTTGACCTTTTTTCTCTTTCCTGTTCAAAAGAATAAATTATCTCGTTGCCTCTCGCATTAATTATCTCCATTGCTTCTTGTTCTATCTCTTCATAATCTGAGAATAATTCTTTTTTTAATTTATCTCTAACTAATGTGATAAGACAATCAGAAGTTATTTTGTGAACAATTTTGTCACCAACTTTATATCCTAAATTTAATAGAACTGCATTAGAGATATAAAACATAGAATAATAACTTGAAACAATTATCCACAAATCAGGAGAATAGTTTTCATCTTCGAGAGATTTTAGTTTTTGAGCAGTTATAAGAGAATTTTCTGCATTTTTAATATACATTTGCTTTGCAGTTTCATTTGAATCTTTTTTTAGTAAACCTTCTTTTATATAATTATCAAAATTCTTCTTTGCTTGCTTTATCTCTCTTTCAGTTATCATTTTTAAGCTTATAGTATGATTCACTGGAGTAAAGTATTATATTATTTTCTATTGCTTCATGAATGACATTTCTCTCTTTAGAATCTCGCATTTGTTTAAACTCATCTTCTGTAAATACATAATAATCTATTTTTATTGGAGATATTGAAAATATGTTTTTAACTTGTTTTTCGATTTTTTCTTTTTCATTTGAAATAAATATTAAATCAAGATCAGAGTTTTTTGTTTGAGTTCCTTTTGCGAATGAGCCAAATAAGAGTAATATATAATTGGCAACATTTAATTTAGATTGAATTTCTTTTGTTAAGAGTTTTAAATTTGAATTTTTTTGAATTTTTTCTTTTCTTTGATTTTCAGCCAAAAAAATTTCAGTAGTAAAAATTGAATTATTTAAATAGCAAAGTGTTGAAGGACCTATTTTTTTTGTTTTAAGAATATTTTTTTCAATTAATTTGTGAGTTGCTAAATTTACAATTTTATAGTCTGAAGAAACTATTTTAGAAATCTCTCTAATTGTATATTCTTTATTTTTATTATTTAAAAAAAACTCAATAATTTTAATTTCAGTTTTCATTATGTATATAAATACATAGTTCTATGTATATAAAACTTTCGTTTTTTTAAACCAACCATTCAAGCGGATATCTGTTCAAAAGATGAGTTTTGTGGGTATTATATACTTCAATAGTTGAAAATTCATCTATTTTTTCTTTTATCTTTGCAAGAGTTGATTTAAATTCTTCAAAATTTTTCGTTAATATTTGAAGTAATAATTTCTTATCATTCAATTCACAAAAATACGGAATCTGGGAAATTTCTTTTAAATTATCATAGATTTTCAAATTATTATTATTTGTATTAATAATTAAAAAATCATTTTGAATATGAAATTTTGTAGTTGAAGGTTGAGCAAAAAAAATAGGAAAATAATTAGATTTTTTTAATTTTTTAAATCTATACAATAATTTATCATATTTTTCCCCAACAAGTTCTGAGAGTTCTAAAATGGATTTTCTAGCGTTCCCATCACTTAAAGTTTTAATTAATTTAATATCTGTTTTATCCAGTTTTATAATTTTATCATCTACTTTTTCTTCTTTAAATTTTAAATTTAGATTAAAAACAGAATAGGGTTTAAATCTAATATTACTAATTTCATAAAAATTAACTAATGGAGAAAATTTTTTTAACAATTTATGAAAATCCTCTTTTTGCTTTTTAGTTTTATAAAAACCAAGCAACACAAAGTTTTGATTACTTAGAGTCTCAAAACAAGAACATATCTCTTTTCTCTCATCCAATAATTTTAAAAAGTCAGGTTTTAATCTATTTGAAACATTTAAAAATATAAATTCTTTATATAATTCAAATTTTGAATAATTAATTATTGCATCATATTTAGAAATAAAACCTTGCTTTTCTAATTGTTCTATTCTATAAACTATAGTTGGTTTTGTTAAGTTTGTTAATTTTGCAAGCTCTTTTACTTCAATTCTAGCATTATGCATTAAAGCTTCCATAATAATCTCATCTTTTTTATCTAACATTTCTACTTATTAAATGATTTTCTTATTTATAAAGTTTTTCCAAATTATTCGAAAAAAAGAGTATAAAGTTTAGATATTAGTAATTACTTACTATAGTTACAAAAAAATGGGAATCATAAAAGGAAGTTCACATAAATTACCCTCAGAGGTAGAAGTTAGAGAGGCAATATTAGAATTTGAAAACTCTAATGTTGAAAAAAATAATAAAGAAAATTAAAAACACTAAAAAAGAAAATGATAGACATACCAGTTGAAATTTCAGGAAATTGTAATCTAAGATGTCCAAATTGTAATACGGCTAGAAGATTACATATTCCCTATTCTGAAAAAAGAATTGATTTGAAATTAGATGAAAAAATAATAAAGTATGTACCTAAAAATTCTAGATTATTATTTGTAGGAATAGGAGAACCACTTCTAACTGATTCACAAAAAAGAATAAAAAACATTTTAGATAAAAGAGATGATGTTACAGGTTTTGTTCAAACCAATGGAACACAAAAGTTAATTCCAGAACTAATTCAATATGTAAAAGAAAATAGATTAGAAATCGGAACCTCTTATGATGAACATCATGAAATGGGAGGAAGAACTCAAATAAACATTCAAACAGAATTTGTTGAAGCCTTATCTTTGACAGTTGAGAAATTTTCACAATATGAAAAACTAGATTTTGAAAAATTAAAAAAAACATTTCCTAATCTTAAAAGAATCTTAATTGACCCATATTTAGATAAAGATAATGTTTCAATCATTTCAGAATTTAAAGAAGTTGAAAAAACAATACTTCATTTCAAAAAAAATCTAAAAAACACAAAAATTAAAGTCTACACTTTTTTAAACACTTGTTTTTTTGATTACCCTCAAAATTTAAAATATTGTAAAGACCTTTTAAAAGAAACAATTGAAATCAATAAACACTTTAGATACTCAAAAAAAGATTACTTAATCGCAGTAGAAGATTTCAAACAAGGAAACAATATTAGGATTTTAACAAATGGGGAAATTCTAACAGATTTAAATTCAACATTTAAATCTTGGAATGAATTAGATAAAGAAAAATTAACTCATAATATCCAAAATTATAATTTTAACTTAATAAAATAAAAAATGGTAAATTCAATAGTAATAATTTCAATATTAGCATATATTTTAGTTTTAGTACTAATTACATTAAAATCATCAAAAAAAGAAAGTGAAGCAGAATTTATTTCTGGAAATAATAAAGTCTCAACTCTAGGGACTATGGCATCCCAATTTATTGGAAGTATTGATGGCTCAGGATTAGTTGTTTTAACAATTCTTGCTGCAGCAATGGGATTTGGTTTATATTGGATAGTAATAGGTTTTGCAATAGCATTTCTAATTTTAGCTTTGCAATCAACAAGAATTAAAAAACTCTCAAAAAATCTAAATTGTTTAACTCAAAATGATTTGCTAGAAAAACAAATTGGAACAAAATCATCAAAAATAGTTTCTTTAATTATTGTTTTAACTGGATTGATTGCCGTTGCAGGACTAATTCATGTAAGTGGAACGATGGCTTCTTCAATATTTGGAATTAATTCAAACATCGGAATAGTTTTAGTCTCACTAATTGTTGGAGGATACATATATTTTGGTGGATACTCTGCAATTGTTAAAACTGATATTTTTCAAATGATTACTGTAATAGTATTACTTGCAACAGTTTTATTTATCGGAGATTTACCAAAAATTGAAACATTCTCTACATTTTGGCTTGATGGAACGTTAAGAACTTTAATTGGAACAGCTTTTTTCGGATTTTTCTTAATGTATGGGTTGCCAGATTTGTGGCAAAGGATTTTCACATCAAAATCTGCTAAAACCGCAATAAAAGCTAATGCTTCAGTTCCTTTTATTTACGCTGTGACATATTTTTTAATTATAGTCTTAGCTACAACATTATTTACAAATTTTGCAGAGTTAGATCCATCTTCAATTATATTTGCATTATTAAACGGAAACATCTCTCCTTTTTTTGGTTCAATCCTCTCAGTTACAATGATTGCACTAATAATGTCAACACTAGACTCAAGATTGTATATAGTTTTATCTACAATTACATCAAATTGGTTTAAAATTGATAAAGAAAAAAACTCAAAAACTTATAAATCAATGATTAAAAAATTAACAGTTTTAAGTTTTATAATTATGGCTTTAATTGCAATTTTGATTTCAGATTTTGTCCAGTTTGCACTTAACTTATACTCATTTTTAATGTTAATTGGTCCAATTATGTTTTTTAGCCTTTATGTTAAAAGAACTAAATTTGTTGATTTTGGAATGCTCGTATCACTAATTATTGGAGCAATTGTTTATGTTTACATGTTTATAAATGGAGGTTTTATAGACTTTTTTGCAAATGTAATCCCAGTAATGATAACATTTATTTGTGCATTTATAGTATTTGGAATTGATAAATTAATTTTAGGTTCAAAAAATTCAAATTAATTTTTTTATTCTTTAACAAATTCTTTTGCATAAAAACGCCACTCTAAATCTTTAGCTTTCGAAATACCAATTCTAGTAGTATTTTTCATATCCTTGCAAAAATACCCTAAATCTTCAATATAAATCTCTAAATTTTCAAGTAAATTAATTCCATTATATAGTTTATTCAAATTCAATCCCTGACACAATTTCCCCGGACCATCAATTAAACCTTTCAAAGTATTTTTTGTCCAATTTCTATTCTTTTTTATAATTTCAATTCCTTCAATAGGAATAATAGAACGAATCAAAACAGCCTCTGCACAATCCTTTTCGCCAGTTACAATATTACAACAATGATACATTCCGTAAGTAAAATAAACATACAAATGTCCTGCATCCCAAAACATCACTTCATTTCTCTTTGTCCTATTTCCGCCAAAAGCATGACAACTCTCATCTTCCTCAGTATAGGCCTCAGTTTCATTAATTATTCCTTTTATTGTGCCTTCTTTTGTCTTCACAACCAAAACTTTTCCAATTAAATCTTTAGCAAGTTCTAAAGTTGTTTTATTTTCAAAAAAAAAATTTTGGAGTCTCATT
>CAZLRR010000009.1:0-36137 GCA_964562045.1 uncultured Methanosarcinales archaeon | reverse complement strand
TAGGGAGTGTCAGACAAAATTTATAAATGTTGGGTGTTGTGGATTGGTATAATGGAGTTAGAAGAAATACATAGAGCAATAGTTTTAAACTTTCAACAATGGTTATTTAAACTAAATACTATGAAAAGTTTGGATGAATTTTATGCTTCTTTTTATCAAGATTTGATTGCTTTGAGAGGTGTATTGATTAGAGAAAAACAGACAAATCCTGAAGTTTTTGATCATCAATCAGATGTTGCATTAGATTTTATTAAAATAGTTGTAATGGATAAAGACAAGAAAGAGATTTTCTCGAAAATTGAGAATTTAAGGAAACAATTTAGTATAAATCTGAGTGCTATGAGGGAATTGCAAACCGTATGAAAATGGCAATTGAAACAAGAGCAAGTCCTGAATTAATGAATTATATAAAGAGTGATTTATATCAAAAAATTCAAATATTAACAAATACAAAAGGTGATTTTACCCAAAATTTTCAATTTGTGGGTGAGTTGAAGAATCTTTTAAATACAATTTTGAGCTCGGGTTTAGTTGCTCAAGATGATTGGAAATTATATGGAATCTCTTTTGATAGCGTAAATTTTGGATTTTTAGAAAAGGATTCTCAAAAATTTGCTAGGCAGTTATCTGTCTTGCTTAGAACTCTTGATAGGACTTCAGGGAGATTGAATGCAGCAGCTTAACTCCCCTCAAATAATATTAAAATTTATATACCAAAAATTAATTCTATTATTATGAACTTTGCATTTTTTACGAATAATTCGGCATTTTTTATTTTTATTGTTTTGTTAACATTGTTTGTTTTCTGGAAGAGAAGAAATATGGCAATTGAAGGGAATTTTCCTTTTTTGTATATTATGATGTATAGAACAAAAATTGGACTGAATAAAATGAAAAAGTGGTCTGAAAAACACCCAAGAGTTTTTTTGTATCTTTCTTATTATTCAATTTTTATAGGAATTGTTGGAGCAATAGGAATGTTTATTTTTATGTTTTGGCAGTTAGGATTTATTGTTGAGAATCAAATTACTGCAGGAGGTGGTTTGGTTTTACCTTTAGATGTTGGAACTGATTCGCCTGTTCCTGTTTTTACTGTTCCTTTTTTATATTGGATTATTGGACTTTTTGTTTTGATGTTTGTGCATGAGTTTGCGCACGGAGTTATTGCTGAGAGATTTAAGATTAAAGTGAAATCTAGTGGGTTTGCGTTTTTTGGTTTGTTTTTGCCACTTCTTCCGGGAGCTTTTGTTGAGCCTGATGAAAATAGTTTGAAGAAAGCAAAATCCTGGCATAAATTGGCGGTGTTTGGTGCTGGGTCTGCAAGTAACTTTTTGTTTGGGTTTTTATTTTTAGCGATGTGGATTTTTTTGGCGGGACCATTTATTGACTCTACAATGGAGGTTGATAAATTTTCTTTTATGGGAGTTTCTAATCAGAGTGATTTAATTAAATATAATGTTAGTTCGGGAGAGCTTTTAGCAATAGATAATTATACGGTAAATAATGGACTTTTGGAAAAAGTTTCGAATCTTTCTGTTAATGAAACTTATGATGTAACTATTAGGCAAAATGGAACTGAGAATACTTATGAGGTTATGGCTTTTGCAAATTCTCAGATTCCTGGGGGCGGTAGAGGAATGATTGGAATTTCTGGAGTTGATATTAGTCTTGATAATAAGGATAGTTGGGAGTGGTTGGGCGATTTCCCGATCTTTTTTGAGAGGATGTTTTTTTGGCTTATGTTCTTAAATATTGGAATTGGTATGATGAACTTGCTTCCGATTTGGATTACAGATGGAGGTCAGATTACAAGAGAGCTTTTGACAAAGAAGTTCAAAGAAAAAACAGCACTTAGATTGTATAATATTATTTCGTGGGTGAGTTTGATTTTGATTATTTTTACATTATATCCTACTTTATTATTTTAAAATCTTTTTCTTTTTCACTCTAATCAAGAAATCGTAGATTTCTAAGCTTTTGTTTTTTCTAAACAAAGTTTCGTTATTTGATGTAAATGCAACATCAAATGCCTCATTATGATAAAAAATAAATAAGATTTTTTTGGTTGCTATATTTTTATAGTAATAGAAATCACTTCAATTCAAAAGAAAAAATTCCTCCCCCCTCCCCCTAAAGTTTTGACATTTTTGTTATTTGAGATAGTAGAAATTTGGGTTTAATTGATTTCCCCAAACCTCCCCAAAAACTTTGTTTTTGCAGCCAATGTTACATCTTAAAACCCAAATTTCTTATTATTAAAATAGTTAATTTTGTCAAAACTTTCAGCCACACGCCAAGGTTTCTTTGAATAAATGAAGAAGTTTCTAATTTTAAAATTTTTCAGTTTTCTTACAAAAAAACACAAAACCTTTATATATGATAAAGTATTAGTATATCTATATGGCGAAAAGACAAGGTGGTGTGAGTCTTCCTTCCGGACAGGGTGGGTTACTGGGAGGTTTGTCGAGTTCTTATAAGACAAAGGTTACCTTTGGTCCGAAAGTTGTAATTTATTTTGCACTTTTGGTTGTAGTATTTATTTGGGTGTTATTTAAATTATAAAATGATTCCGGGAATGAATCCAAGACAAATGCAACAAATGATGAGGCAGATGGGTATGTCTCAGGAAAATGTTGATGCGGTGGAAGTTATAATTAAGGATTCAGAAGGAAAAATATATAAATTTGAAAATCCGGATGTACAAAAAATAAGTATGAGGGGAACAACAACTTTTCAGGTTGCAGGGGAGTATGTTATTGAAGAGGAACAGGTAAAAGTTGAAGTGAGCGATGAGGATATTGAAATGGTATCAGAGCAGGCTGGAGTTTCTAAAGAGGAAGCGAGGAAGGCACTTGATGAAAATGGCGGGGACATTGCACAAGCAATTGTCGATTTATCAAACAATTAAGAATGGAAGAAACATTAGATTTATTGAGAAACCTAAAAAGACATTTGAATTCAGTAGAGCACATGATTTATGTGTCTTGTAAATTTACAAGGACAAGTGAAATGCTAAGAAAAGTGATGGAAACAATTGTTACAGGATATGAACAATATTTTGCAATTGCTTATCATATCTTTGCAAGAGAAGAAGATTTCGCTTTAAATAGCGTACAGCATAAAATTCAGTTTTTAACTGAGAATCTTGCGAATAAAGGAATTCAGGTAGATATGTCAGATTATTTTTTATTGAAAAGACTTTTACTCTCTGATTGTGATACATTCGGCGAATATAGAAAGAATCTTTCAATTGTTTCTTTCGTTGATGGACAAGAGTATGTAATTAATATGTCTAAACTTTTGGAGTTTTTCGAAAATCTGAAAGGGACATGTAATAGCCTTAATATGTTAATGGCTTAAATTTATAACTTCTTTGTAGTAAGAATTAGTTATATAATTTCTTTTAGTTTTAAAATATAAGAATGGGAAAACTTATTGTAGTATCTTCTGGTAAGGGTGGTGTTGGAAAGACAACCACAAGTGTTAATCTTGCAAGTGCACTTGCAAAGCAGGGCAAGAATGTGATTTTGGTAGATGGAAATTTGACTACTCCAAATGTTGGGCTTCATTTGGGATTAACAAAGTTTCCAGTAACAATGAATGATGTATTGAAAGGTGAGGCAGCTCTAACTGATGCAATTTATATTCATCCTTTGGGATTTAAATTGTTGCCTGGAAGTTTATCAATTCGGAGTTTTTCAGAAATTAATTCTCAGAAACTTAATAAGTTGTTTGAAGATTTAAGAGAGATGGCAGATTTTGTTATTGTTGATAGTGCTGCTGGTCTTGGAAATGAATCAATTTCTGTTTTGAAAAATGCTGATGAGGTAATTATTGTGACTAATCCTGAACTTCCTGCTGTAACTGATGCTTTCAAAATTGTAACTCTTGCGCGTGAGATTGGAATTCCAGTTAAGGGAGTTGTTTTGAATAGAGTTAGGAAAGAGAATTTCGATTTAGGATTTAAAGCAATTGAATCTTTGCTTGAAACACCTATTGCCTCAGTTATTGAGGATGATAGATTTATGAGGCAGGCTGTTTATCATAAAAAACCTATTATTCATATAAGACCTAAATCTAATACTGCACGTCAATATCACCATTTAGCTAGAAGAGTTCATGATGGAGATTATCAAAAAAGAATTGAAGAACTTCAAAAAGAGAATAAGTTTCTAAGATCAATTTTATCTGTTTTCGGTTTTAGGTGAATATTTTTTATTCATTAAAATCATCTTCTAATATTTCAAAGCTCATCTCTATTCTAAGGATTTTATTTTCTTCTGCTAAATTATTTATGTATTTTAGATAACTCATTACATCTTCTGGTTTGAAAAGAATTGTAAGAGTGTTAAATGTCGGACTTAAATAGAAAAGGTCAGCCTGTTTTGTTGCATATGTTAGTGTTCCTCCAGAGTTTTGGTTCCAGGTTTTAGTTAAATCATAAATTACTTCTATTGTTTCTCTATCTTTGTGTTTATGCCCTAATGTTGTAAAACATCTGTGATTATACTTATAAATCCCGAGATTTAAAAGCCTGAGTTGAAATCCGGTGATTTTATCTAAGAACTCGATGAAATCCTTGCTTTTGAAAAATTCAATGAAATTAAGAAGTTTAATATCTGAAATGTTTTTTTCTGGTAATTTGTATCTTCTTACACTTAGAGGGTTTTTCCTTAATATCCAATGTGAATCTTCTAGCTTAGGATATATTTCTTTAAGTTTGTCGTTTAGAAATGCTACAAGAGAGATTGATGCCTCTTCTTCAAAATATTCTTGCATTTCTTTTAATGTCTCTTCTTGAGTGTATATTGGATTTATTTTCATTCAAACCATCCCCCAATAGTTATTCTTGGATTTTTACTAGTTATTTCTTCAATGTCATGATATGAATTAGATGTAATTTCCATAACATATAAAGAATTAAATTGTGGTGTTAATTTTTTAACAATGTTTAAGTTTTTATCACGCAGGATTAATTTTCCACCATCTTTCTCTTCAAAGTTTTCTGAGAAATAAAACATAAATGCAATTTTTCGGTTTAATTCCATATCCGTATGACATAACATATAATGGGTGTTTTCCATTTTCATGGCATGCACATCAACAGAATTAGGTTTGATTTTTATTCCTGTAATTTCATGAATAAACTCTCTGAATTCTTTCGAGATGAGAAATGACCTGAAATTATATAGGATGAAATTTTTACTATTGTGAAAATCTTTTGTTCTGTAAAATTTCCCTCTGTCTTCGTCAATTAGGGAGTAATTTTCGTTTTGAAGGGCTTTTAGAAGTAATTCAGCTTTTTCTTTATTTAATACGTTGGAAATAAATGTATGTTTGAAAGGAGTATTGTTTTTAAATTTTGAATTAAAGTCTTTTAATCTCGTTTTATTGCAGTTTTCCAAATCCAGCCAAGAGTCCACCATAATATACTTGTTTAGTATTTATAGATTTATATAATCTTCGGTTAATATTTTTTTTATTTTTCTTTATATCTCCGTGTTTATCCCATTTTTTGATTTTTTTGAAAACTTACCTCTACTCCACAATAAGAAAAATCTTTTTAAAGAAAAGTGAACTTGTATTCACTATGAGAAAGATTGACTTCACATGTAAAAAAGTAACTTTGAAGGATTTAGTTCAGTGTAATTTTAATTTGAATGAGTCTGAATATCAGATTTTTTCAAGGATTATGCTGTCTAAGAAAGGAATGAGTGTTAAGGAACTTGTTGAGAAAGTCCAAAAAGATAGAACTACTGTTCAGAAAATTCTTATTAAATTGCTTAATCGGGGACTTTTAATGAAAAGACAGATTAATCTAGAGAGAGGTTTTATGTTTGTTTATTTTTCTAAGGATAAAGAGGAAATTATTGGAGAGATTGAAGAGAATGTTGAGATTTATTTTAAAAATCTTAAAGAAAGTTTAGAGAAGTGGAAGAAACAGTAAAGTATTCTTCATTAATTCTTTCAAAAATTTATTCAGTTTTGAAAGCCTCAAGTGCGTTTCTTACTTTTATACCAATGTAAATGCCACCTAAGAAGATAGCAACGATTGCAAGTATTTCTGTATAAACCATCGTAGTAAGTTATAAGATTTCTATACTTATAAAACTTTCTATTTTCTTAACTCTCCAGTAACAACTTTTCCAAGATATCTTTTTAGGAAAACAAAAATTTATAAATGCATTTTTTGTTAAACATACTATGCATTATATAAAAGATATCTTTGAGGGTAAAAATACTCAACATGCACATCAGAAGTTTACTCGATATAGTAAAGGAGAATTTGTAGGTCCTTTGTTAAAGATAAAATTAGGAAAGTCTCAGATTAAGATGTCTACATCATTTCATCTTGTTGATGAGTTGCTTGTTTTGATGGCAGAAGTTTTGAGAGATAAAGTTGTTCATATTAAAGGTTCTTTAGTTTGGAATCAGGATCTTTCTCCTGAATTTGCTAAACTTGGTATTATGTATTCTAAGGTAACTAAATCAAGAGGTATTTTTAAATATGTTTTAGATAATAATGTTAATTTTGCGGATTTTGTAACTTATCTTGGTAAATATAATCTTTTATTAACAATTAAGGATGGTGATGTTTCTTTTGTGACTAAAACTAATTTTCCAAAACCTAATAAGGAAGTTGCTCCAGATTTTTGTAAAGTGACTCTGCCTTCTTCAATGGGGAAAAGGCTTATTGAGGAGTTTGCTTTTGATATTAAGGATAAAGGTTCAAAGGAGATTATTATTCAGAATTTAATCACAATTGAAGATATTAATTTGCCAAAAGATGCTGCAAATTTTGAAGAAGCTAGAAGGCTTGCAACTAGAGTAGGAAAACTGACTAGAGTTATTACTGTTGATGGTAAAGAGCTAAAGTCTGAGTGTAAATTTAATGTTTAATTTAATTATATTTAATTTCTTTTATTATTAGTTGATTTTTATTTTTATATTTGGAAATTTGGGCAATGAGTGTATATGATTTTTCTTTTTGAGGTTGAAAATTTGCCAGAGGTTCAAATATTATGGCATCTGTTATGCCTGTATTATCTTTGATTTTTATGTAGGAGAAGTCTTCATAAGAATTGATATTAACTATGTTGACATTGAATTGGTAAGTTTTTCTGAGGCTTAGGTTTTTAATTTGTGAGATTGAAGAATTTTCTGGATTTTTGGTGTTTTCAATTATGTATAGAAATAAAAAGAGGATAAAGAATAAAATTAGTGATATTTTAATTATTGTTACTTGTCTGAATTGCATAATATTTTAAAAGAGTATTTTTTTAAATTTTTTATGGGAAAAAATAGGAAAAAAAGAAGGATTTTTTTGAAATTTTTGATTGTTTTTTTATTAGTTTTTTTTGGTTATAATTATCAGGATGAAATTGGAGATTATGTTTCTTCTGTTGATTTTGGGGATATAAGTTTTGGCGATTTAGGAAGTCAGAGTATTACATATGGAGAGGTTGAGACACTTTCAAGAGATTTAAAGGTGCAATTTTGTCCTGATTTGGAATGTTTGGGTGTATTGTCTCGAGAGTTAGAGAGAGCAGATTATTCTATTAAGTGTGCTTTTTATGAGTTTGATAATGAGCCACTTGCAGAAGTTTTGATTTCAGAATTTGAGTCCGGGGTTGATATTGAAATTATTGTTGATAATAAATATTTGGATGAAAAGCCTCTTGAGAGTCTTGAAAGAGAGGGGATTCCTATTTATTCTGATGAGGATAGAGGAACAAGATATGATAATTATATGCATGATAAATTTTGTGTGATTGATAATTTTACACTTATTACGGGCTCAGCTAATCCGACTGAGAATGGGATGAATTATAATGATAATAATATTATTGTGGTCGATTCTGTGAGTTTGTCTAAGAATTATTTGAATGAGTTTGAGCAGATGAAGTCTGGAAAATTTGGAACTAATAAGAAATCGGTTTTGGAGTTTAATAAGGTGATTTTGAGATTAGGGAATGGAGATGGGAGATTAGGGACTAGGGATGAGTATGTTGTGAGTTCGTTTTTTTGTCCTCAGGACGATTGCGTGGATGAGGTTTTGAATGTTTTAAATTCAGCTCAAGAGGAAATTTTGTTTGCTAGTTTTGTTTTAACAGAGGATTCTATTGAGAGTTTGCTTGAGCTTAAGGCGAAGAGTGGAGTTAATGTTTCTGGAGTTATCGAAAATCGGATGTGGAATATTCAGGGTTCAATTGCTGATAATTTAAGCGTTGTTTTTTCTTTAAAGAAAGATTCCAATCCTAAGACTATGCATCACAAGTTTTTTGTTGTTGATGAGAAAATTGTTGTGACTGGTTCTATGAATCCTTCAAAATCTGGAGGTTTTTATAACGATGAGAATGTGCTAGTTATTGAGAATAGAGATGTTGCTTTGGCTTTTAAGTCTGAGTTTGAGAGGGTTTTTGGGATGGCAGAATAGAGATTGGGTGCTGGATAGTAGTGGGTAGAGATTGGAGATTTGTAGTAGACCTTTGTTTTTTGGTTTTTGTCTGTAGTATGCAAATTTCGATAGTTTTATAAATGTAGTAGACCTTATATATTTAAGATTTAATTGTAGTGGGCAAAATGGCATATATTTATAAAAAAAAGAAGGGGGAATCGGTTTATTATTATTTGAGGGTTTCTGTTAGAAAAGGAGATTTAGTTCGTTCTAGGGATGTTTTATATTTGGGAAAGGATTTGAATGAAAAATTTTTGTCTGATGTTGAGAAAAAGTATGGAAAAGAGATTAAGGAAACTTTAAAGGTTTTAGAAAAGGAACTTGAGAGTAAATATTTTGATAGAAAAGCAAGAGATTTGAAAGTTAGAAGTTCAGATTATTTTACAAAAAGAGAATTAGAGCTCATAGAAAAAATCCGTTTGGAATATAACCACAAATTAAAAAACATGAATTATAATGATTTGGAGGATATGAAAGTTGAGTTTGTGACCGCTTTTGCATATAATTCTTCAGCAATTGAGGGAAATACTTTGCCTTTAAGAGATGTAGATTTACTTCTTAATGAGAGAATTTCACCTAAGAACAAAAATATGGAAGAAGTTTATATGATTGAGAATACTGAACTTGCTTTTAGATATTTAAGAGAGAATAATCCCGAAATTAATGAGGATTTAGTAATAAAGTTGCATGATATTTTGGTTGATAGAATTGATGTAAGGCTTGGTTATAGAAAAATTCCTATTCGTGTGGTTAAATCTAGGTTTGAAGCTTCCAAACCTGAGCATATTAAGTATGATATGAAAATTTTGTTTGATTGGTATGAAAAGAATAAAAATAAACTTCATCCTTTGGCTTTGGCGGTTTTATTTCATCATAAATTTGAAGTTATACATCCTTTTGCTGACGGGAATGGTAGAACTGGGAGAATGATTATGAATTATATGCTTGAGAAATTTGGTTATGCTCCTTTTGTTATCGAGGTTAAAAGGCGTGGGAAGTATCTTGAGGCTTTAAATAGTTGTGATAAGAAAGCAAGGCTTGATTCAAGTGAGCCTGAGTTATATGCAAAGTTGTTTGAATTTATGGCTAGAGAGTATGAGATTTCTTATAATTTGTTTTTTTCAAAATATTGATTAGAGATTATATTTATGAATTTGTAGTAGACCTTTGTTTTTTTGGTTTTTGTTTGTAGTAGACCTTACTATTATTATAACCAACATTTTTGTTTTGTTTTCATTAGTTTTCTTATTTCTTCTTTTTTAGACCATTTTTTTAGTCTATTAATTAGAACTTTTTCTTCTAAATTCCAGGTTCCATCTTTGTATAAATATTGATATTTTTTGCGTAATTTTCCTTTATTTTGAAAGGGATTAAAATAATTTCTTTGCCCATCTCGGTAATCGTTCCAGTCATTCCATAAAATTCTTTCATCTAAAATGTCATTTCTAATTCTAAAATTAAATGGAAATTTTTCATTATATTTTACACCAAATCTTCCGCTATTTTTTCTTGTTTTTTTACTTTTTGTCATAATTTCCCAAAATAAATTCTAACTTATTTAATTTTAGAACTTAGTAGGTTTACAAAAGTAAGTTCCGAGAGATTTCTTAATATTTCAATAAATTCATTCGATTTCACATTTAAGAATAATTTGGAAATTCTGAAAAATTTTTGGAAAGTTTATTTTTGTACATTGAGTTGTGAGAAAATAATAAATATTATTTGAAGTTTGCATTCACATCATGAAGTTAGCACAAGCATTGATTGAAAGAGCTCAATTAAAAGAGCAAATAGGTGAGTTGAAGGAGCGTTTGAAGTCTAATTCAAAAGTTCAAGAAGGTGAGAAACCTAGTGAGAGTCCAGAAGAGATTCTTAAATTAATTGAAGAGAAAATCTCTGCATTGGAAAATTTTATTAAAAGAATAAATAAAACAAATGCTGAGATTAAATTTAATAATTTTTTTACAATCTCGGATGCAATTGCAAAAAGAGATATGTTATTAAAGAAAATGAATGTTATTAAATCTATGGTTTCTGCATCAGAAGTTGATTCTTGGAGAGTTTCTAGAAGTGAGATAAAACAAGTTCCAACCATTGATAGAAAAAAATATCAAAAAATGTCAGATAGACTTTCTAAAGAGTATAGGGATTTGGATTTAAAAATTCAAGAATTGAATTGGCAAGTCGAGTTGTTGGCTTAAAAATATGTTGGTAATCAAATTAGATGGTTTTGGGCGATAAAACGAACTTTGAGATGTTACATTTACAAACAAATATGAAAATGGTTTTTACGTTTATTGTTATTGTGGATTGTTACAAGTAAATGTTATAGGTTATTGTTAAAACCTGTTTTATGACATAATTAAATAGTTTGATGAGGGTTTTGGGTTAGGGGACATATTTATAAATCATCTTCTTTTAGTTAAATCATGGATAAAGAACTTAAAAAAAAAGCTGCTGATTTGAAGGCTGAGTTTAATCTTGGAAAAAATGGAATAACGGATTCTTTTCTTGAGTCTGTTGATAATTATTTAAAAGCTCATAATATTGTTAAAATCAAGTCTAGTTTGGCAGAGGATAAAGATTCTCTAAAAACTTATGCACAGGAAGTTGCAAAAGAATTGGGCGCCACTTTAGTTGAGACTCGAGGGTATACTTTTACGATTTTTAAAGAAAATTAATAATTTAATGGTGATTTTCTTTATTTTTCGGATAGAAAATTGAGTTTAATACCATAACAATCCCAAGCAAGATAAAAAAACTTGGCCAAAACCATTTCCAGAAGCTAATTATTATTTCTAATTCTTTAAATATCATAATTATTCCAATAAGTATTAGAAAAAGTGGGAAGAATTTTATTTCTTTCATTTTCTTATCCCTCCTGAGATTGAGCTTGCACTCGCACCAATAATTACTTCGATATGTTCTTCTTCATTGAAGTTTTCAGTGATGTAAATTTTTCCGCTTTTTTTAAAGCCTTCTAGGTTTACGTCTATAACTCCTCCTTCAATAATAACTTTTGTGCTATAGTTTGAAGGGAAAGATAGTTCATAGTTACTTGCCCCAGTATTTATTGTTGAGGATGTTGGGTAGTTCTCAAAAAAGATTTTTGTACTTGTAGCTCCACTCTCAATATCAAGGTTATTAATTTTTAAATTTCTTAAATCTAAATTCACTTCTGCTGCGCCATAATTTAAATCTAAATTATATTGATTTTCTGGATTAAGGTTTAATTTCCAGTTGCTCTCGTAAGTGTTTAAATTAAATAAATTGATGTTATGATATGTTGATTCTTTTGAGAATTTTATCCTTGTTTTATTATTCTGAGTATCTTTAGTTATCTGAAGGTCATCTGTTCTAGTTGAATTTAGTTCATAGCTTAATAGGGATTGATTATTTCCTTTTTCAAGTTCAATACTTCCTGCGCCAAAGTTTATTTCTAAATCGACCTTATCAACATTTTCAAGTTCAATTTCTCCTTGTTTATTATGATGTTCAATATCGTATGAAATTGTAGGAAGTATTATACTCATAATTGCAAAAACTATTGACAATAAGACTATAAATAAACTAATTGTTTTTTGTTTTGTAAATAATAACACAACTCCTGCAATTATAAAGCCTAATGGCCAAAGTTTGAATATAGGAAGTAAGTTTTCAAGTCCCATAATTCCCATTGATGCTAAGAGGAAAAAAATTCCCAAACAGATAAATATTATTCCAAAGAAAGTTTTAGCGATTTTCATTTTTTAAGTAAAAGAAATCCTCCTATCGCAATTATTACAATTGGCCAAAAAAGACTTGGGTTGAAAAGGTTAAAAAAGTTCTTCAATAAGAATAAAGTTCCAATTACAATTAATATTATTCCAATAATATAACTTGATTTTTCACTTTTTTCTTGATTTTTTGTAACTTTTTTTATTTCTTGGGTTTCTATGACTTTTTTATTTTGGGTGGCTTTTTTATTATGAGAATTTTGGTAAGGATTTTCTGGAACTAAAATCCAGAGTATAATATAAGCTATAAATCCTACTCCGTTCATGAAAAGAAGAAGCAAAGCGATTAGTCTAACCCAAACAGGGTCTATATCGAAATGCTCCGCAATTCCTCCACAAACTCCTCCAATATATTGATCTTCTTTAGATCTGTAGAGTTTATTGTCTTGCAATTTCTCTTTTTTTTCAGATTTTTTTTTTGTAGTTTTTTTTGCCATAGGAATTTGTGTGTTTTTTTCTTTATAAAAAAAATGGAACTATCTTCCATAGATTTGTCTTCCATTAAGTTTAAAAAGGTATTTTGCAAGAAATGATTATGGAGTATATATTATGGGTTAAGATTATAAGCAATTTAGTTATTTTGATTGCTACATTTTTAATTGGAAAAAGAGTAAGAAAACTTTATAAGATTTCAGATTATGAGGGATTTAAGATTTTTTCTTTTGCTTTTTTTGCTTTTTTTATTGCATTTATTTTTGATTTTATTATTTTCTATTTGAGAGATTATGTGCTAGGAGTTTTTGAGTTTTCAGAGATTCTAAATACTTTTTATGAGATAAGTATTTTCTTGTTTTTGACATTTCTTGTTTTTGGGGGGTTTTTGCTTATTTATTCTTTAGTTTGGAAAAGTCATAAAAAAGACAAATTTCCTCGGAAGATTTTTTTATTTTTGGTTTCTTTAATTATTGCGTATTTTAGTCTTGAGAATTATTCTATTGCTTTTGTTACAATGATTGTTTTATTTGCATATGGAATAAATCTTACCTTTACAAATTATAAGCGGAGTAAAAGCAATTATTCTCAATTTTATTTTTATGCAATAAGTTTAGGTTTTTTAGGATTTCTTGCTAATTTCTTGCTTGGATTCTTCACAGGAATTAAGTTTTATATTTATGCAATTAATACAATGATTTTTGTGATGATTTATTATGTAACTTTAAAACTTAAGAAAAAATAAAATGGCTAAAAAGAGAGAGAGGCTTGAGGTGATTTATGATATTTTGGTTTCAATTAGAAGTCACAATCATAAAATTGGTCCGACAAAACTTTTGTCTGCATCAAATCTCTCTTCTGCAATGTTTAAGGATTATATTTCTGAACTTTTTGAGAAAGATTTTATTGAGGAACTTACTGAAAAGAAGAAAAGATATTTTGTTTTGACAAAAAAAGGTTATGAGTATCTTGATAAGTATAAGGAAATTATTGCTTTTATTGATAATTTTGGTCTTTAAAGATTTCGCGAATCATAAGCCCAATGAAGAAGAGCTTGCCGTTGTTTTCTATGACAATTCCAATCGCCAGGTACGCAATTTTTTTTAATTTGTCCTATGTGTCTTGTCATAGCTTTCCAACGTTTTATTTGCCTTGTATCATCTTCACTTCTTCTTCCTAAGTAATATCTGCAATACCATTGAAACCAGCCTCGAGGATCTTGAGGATTTATCCAGCCTTTTTCTTGCCAGACTTTCAACGGTTGGGATGCATCTATTCCAAAGAAATTTAATTTAGGATTCTTTTTTTCTGGTGAGAGTTTAGCTTTTTCAAACCATTCTTTTGGAAATTCTTTTCTGCAATCTGTCATATATTTGCCACCGAAAATTCCCATTTCGAGCATTTGTTTTGGAGAAAGTTCTGGTTTGAATTCTGGGTCGAAATTTTTTCCTTCGGGTTCTGTTAAAAAATAGGTATAATTTTTTTGAAATTTATCATTAACTATAACTTTTTTCATTTTTTAATTTCTATTTTTCTGGCATTATTATCCACATAATAAAATATGCAATTATTCCCGGGAAAAATCCCGTAAATATTAGTACCAGTATAAAAATAACTCTCATTAAAACAGGGTCTAAGTTGAAATAGTTTGCCATACCTGAGGCAACTCCTCCTAAAATCTGATTGTTTGAATCCCTTGTTAATCTTTTTGGTTGAGTTTTTTTCGTCTTTGCCATAGTTTTTATTGTTTCTTGACATTTATAAAATTTGGGTTGAATATTATGGATGCTTTAAATCATCTCAAATTATAAGAAATAAATAAGTTGGCATTTTTACTATATGGGTTGTTAAAAGATTAAGATTTTAATAGATTTAATTCCCCAAACCTCCCCCTCGCTTTGCTCGGCATCCAATGTTACATCTAAAAACCCAAATTTCTTGTTATTCAAATAATTAATTCTGTCAAAACTTTTAGCCATACACCGAGGCCTTAAAATTATGAGAGAAATTAAATTTTAGAAAAATAGTTTAGAAATTTTACTCTTCGATTTCTTCATCGGAAACAATTTTCCCCACGCACCTTTTCTTCACCGCTTCCCTTCGGGCGCTAAGAAAAGCATGCACCAAAAGAAATACTAGTCTTCGACATAATAATTAAAAGAGAATTAAAAATTAATTTTACTCTTCGATTTCTTCATCGGAAACAATTTTTTCCACTTTCTCTACTCTGTCTCCTGCTTCAAGATTAACGATTCTAACTCCTTTAGTGTTTCTTCCGATGATTCTTACATCGCTAACTGAAGTTCTAATAACTTTTCCTTTTTGGGTAACTATCATTAAATCATCGTCTTCGCCTACAGCTTTCATAGTTACAACTTTACCGTTTCTGTTGTCAGTTTTAATATCAATTACTCCTCTTCCGGCACGTCTAATTGTTGGATATTCAGAAAGCAAAGTTCTCTTACCATAACCTGCTTCAGAAACAGTTAAGAGAGTTTTGCCAGCACTTGCAAGTTCAAGCCCAACAACTTCTTCTTCATCTCTTAATTTCATTGATTTAACTCCTTTTGCGGTTCTTCCAAGAACAGATAAATCTTCTTGTTTGAAACGAATTGCAAGTCCAACATTTGATTCAGTAATTATGTCTTCAGTTGCAGTTTTAGTATACACTACACTTAAAACAGTATCTCCTTCGTCTAAATTAATTGCTTTAATTCCTCCAGCTCTTGGTTTTGCAAAATTTGCCATCTCAGTCTTTTTAATAATTCCTTTCTTAGTTAAAAAGATTAAATATCCTTCATTAAGATTTGTTACATTTACAATATTTGCAATTTGTTTTCCTCTTAAATCAATATAATTTACGATTGGTCTTCCCTTATTTTGTGCAGAAATTGTTGGCACTTCATAAGCTTTCATCCAGTTGATATTTCCATCATTTGTAAAGATTAAAACATTATCTTTTGAATTTGCAACAAATAAGTTTTTAATTGTATCTTCAGACTTAAGATTTGCTTTTGAACCCTTTCCACCTCTTTTTTGTGTTCTATATTCTTCAAGAGGAACTTTTTTAATATAATCATTTTGAGTAACCATTACAACGAAATCTTCGTCCTGGATTAGGTCCTCAATATTGATGTCTCCTTCGTCTGCAATAATTTTTGATTTTCTCTCGTCTCCGAATTTATTTAGGATTTCTTCAAATTCATTTTTTATTATTTTATATTGTTTTGAATCACTACTCAATATTTCTTCAAGTTTTTTAATTACGTCTAGAATTTCTTTATATTCCTGACGGATTTTATCCATCTCAAGACCAGTAAGTTTTTGTAGTCTCATTTCAAGAATTGCTTGGGATTGAAGATCGCTAAGTCCGAATTTTGTCATAAGGCCTTCTTTTGCCTCAGGACCTGATGCGCTTGATTTAATTAGTGCAATTACTGCATCAATATTATCTAATGCAATTGTTAGTCCTTCTAAAATATGTAATCTGTCTTGTGATTGTTTTAAGTCATATTTGGTTCTTTTAATAATTATGTCTTTTCTAAATGCAATGAAGTTGTTTAGGTATTCAAGCAGATTTAAGATTTTTGGAACTCCATTTACAATTGATAAATTCCTTGCATTGAAATTCATTTTCAGATTTGTAAATTTATACAATTGATTTAGAACAATATTTGGATCTACATCTTTTCGAATTTCAATTACAATTCTGATTCCTTTTTTATTTGTTTCATCTCTAATATCTGTAATATCTTTAACTCGGCCACTTTTTACTAATTCAACCATCTGATTGATTAGATTAGTTTTATTTACTTGATATGGGATTTCTTCTACAATAATTGCTTCTCTGTTTTTCTTGAATTCTTCAATTGAACAAATTGCTTTCATTGGGATTGTACCTTCTCCAGTTAGATAAAAATTTTTAATTTTTGAACTATTGATAATTAGGGCGCCTGTTGGAAAGTCTGGAGCTTTTACTATATTTTTTCTTACTAATTCTTCTATTGTTTGATTTGGATTATCAATTACATCAATTGCAGCTCTTAATACTTCTCTTAGGTTGTGCGGAGGTATATTTGTTGCCATTCCAACTGCAATACCATTTGAACCATTAACTAGTAAATTTGGAATTAAGGTTGGAAGAACTTCAGGTTCTTTTATTGTGTCGTCAAAATTGGGAGTCCAGTTAACAGTTTCTTTTTCTAGGTCTTGTAAGAATTTTTCGGTAATTTTTGCCATTTTGGCTTCAGTATACCTATAAGCCGCTGCATTATCTCCATCAATTGAACCAAAGTTTCCTTGCCCCTGAACTAGTGTGTATCTCATATTCCAATCCTGAGCCATACGAACCATTGCATCATAAACTGAGGAATCTCCGTGAGGGTGATATTTTTTTAGAACTTCCCCTACAACTCCGGCTGATTTGGAAAATTTTTTATTAGAATAAAGGCCAACATCTTTCATGGCTATAATAATTCTTCTATGAACTGGTTTTAATCCATCTCTAACATCTGGCAGAGCCCTTCCGACAATTACGCTCATGGCGTATTGAAGATAGGCATCTTTCATTTCGTTTTCAATGAAAACTTCTTTAATTTTAAGGTTTTGATTATCCATAAATTTTGGAAGGCGTTTGGGTTATAGTTTTTTTGTTACTACTTTTTAGAATGAATTTTCATTTTCCGAAAATTTTAAAAATGAGGCGCTTTTTAATCAAAATTTGACGAGATTTTATTTTAAACTCGTTACTAAAAATTTATTAAGGTGCAGAGATTTTTAATTTTATGGGGGGTGGGGTTAAGTCACAGATATTGACTGTGATGTTTCTAGATTTAGCAAATTATACTCGGGCAACTTCTGAGCTGAGTCAGCATCAACTTAATTTGTTACATGAGACTTTTGATAATTTGGTTTTGCCAACTATTGCAGATTTTAGTGGAAATGTTGTAAAGAAAATAGGGGATGCGTTTTTAGTTACTTTTGATTCTCCAAGTGTTGCGGTTGAATGTTCAAAGGAGCTTCAAAATGATTTTGCCCAGTTTAGAAAAGAGAATAAAACTGCTCCAATCCATATAAGAATTGCTCTTAATCTTGGGGAAGTTCTTTTGAGAAATGGTGATGTGTATGGTACTGCCGTAAACACTGCTGCGAGAATTGAGGGCATTACAAAAGCTGATCATATTGTTATGGGCGAATCAGTTTTAAGTGCTATGAATGGTAATGCTATGCCAACAATTTTTATTGGAGAGAAGAAGTTAAAGGGATTAAATAGGCCTATTCGTTTGTATAAAGTGAAAACTAAAGAAGATATTATTATTGCGAGTCGAAAGAAAAGAGAAAGACAAATTGAAAAGTTTAAAAGAAAAGTTTTCAAAACGGTTAAAATTTTCTTGGCTTTTGTTTTATTTTTTTTATTAGCTTTTATTGTTTGGTTTGTTGTATTTTATTTTTGATGTTGTGGGCAATAATATGTACTTCTGCTATTAATTTCGATTTTTTTTATTTTTGAATTGTCATGTCCGCAGGTGGAATTTTTGGTTCTTCTATGTATTAAATACTCTTTAGGCATTTTTTTTGGTTCTGCGCCTTTTTTTATGGCGGTTTTTAAAACGTTTTGCATTTTTCCATATATGATTTCAATATCTTTATCTAAAAGTTTATCAGCTTTTTTATTAGGACTTATTCCTGAATGATAAAGGATTTCATCTGCATAAATATTTCCTATTCCTGCAATATTTTTTTGGTTGGTTAAAATCGATTTTATTTTTGCTTTTTTTGACTTCACCAGATTGATGAAATCATTTTTTGAGTATTTAAGTGCATCTTGTCCAGTATTTTTTTTTAGAAATTGCAAATAATTTTCAGTTGCAAGTATTTTTGCAAGTTTTCTTGAGTTTGTTATTGCTAGTTTACTATTGTCTGAAAAAGTAATTATCATTGCAGATTTTTTTGGCTCAGGTTCATTTTTAAAAAATTTCAAGTTTCCGGTCATACCAAAATGCATAATTAGAGAGATTGGTGAGTCGGTTGTAATGATGCAATATTTTCCGTGTCTTTTAATTGCGGTTACTTTTTTATTTTTGGTTTGAAGTATTTTGTTAGAAGACTTAACTATTTTTTTAATTTTAAATTCAATATCTTTAATTTTTTTGTTTAGGATGTTTTTTTCCATGTAATTCTTGAAAATTTCAACATCTGGCAGTTCAGGCATTTTCTAATTCCCTCTTAAGTTCTTTTGCGTTATTGATTGCATGTCCTTTGTTATCGTTATTAAAATAAGCATAAGTTTCGTTATTGTTATTTTTGATTGTATTAGCGTATTTTTTAATCTGGGCTTTTGAATATTTTGAAGAATAATTTTCGCCATGGAATCGATAATATCTCACATTTGATGTTGTGACTATGTCCTCGGGCACTTTAAGTCCAGAAGTAATACAAAATGTTACTTTGTATTTTTTTAACAAATCATAAATTTCTTTTTTCCACCAACTTTTGTCTCTGAATTCTATTACATTTTTCTTTTTGTTGTCGAGAATTTTAAGGAAGTTTTGAAGTTTGTTAAGATTATGCTTTTTATGTGTGAAATTTGGTGGCATTTGGAAAAGAAAACAACCCATTTTTTCTTTTAGAATATCTCCCAATTTGTAAAGGTTTTTCACATAATCTTCCACATTTACTAATTTTTTGTAGTGTGTAATCACTCTTGGTGCCTTAAGCGTAAATTGAAAATTTTTTGGAGCTTTTTCATACCAGTTTTGGACTTTTTTTTCATCTGGCCATCTATAAAATGAATAATTCACTTCGACTGTTGAGAAATTTTCGCTATAGAATTCAAACCATTTCTTTTGTGGAAGTTTTTCGGGATAAAATATTTTCTTCCAGTGTTTATATTGCCAGCCAGAGGTTCCTATATGGAATTTCTTTTTTTTATTTTTCATGCTATAATTATGATTTTATTTCGTGAATTGCTTTTGTTATGTCTGCCATTGTGTGGTAGTCTTTTTCAGGAAATTGTTTTATGATTTTCTGAGTTTCTTTATCGGATTTCTTTGAATATTCAACAAGTTCTTTTTTGTTTTTGGGTAATTTAATCCCTTCAAATGAAGCAGAGATTTTAGCCGCAGACGGAGTGTTTTTTGTTTCCATTGCTCTTTTTCCACCTAGTTTACTTGGTTGATATTGTGGTTTTTTAGTGTATGTTTTTATCTCTCCAAGCGCTCTTGTAATTTCGGCTGCATCACGATAATTTCTATCTGGAAGATCTTCAATTAATTTTTGGGCTTTTTTATTTTCTGAATTTTCTTTTGTATATTTAATTAATTCTTTTTTATTTTTAGGAAAATTAATTCCTGCAAGCATTTTTTCCACATCTGCTGCGGAAGGAGCAGGCTCTGGATGTGATGTTAACATGTGACGTTCATAACGAGATTTCTGTTCAAATTCTGCGCCACAGATTTTACATTTGAATTGTGTCATTTTATCTCACCTCCCCGACTTTTTTTTCTACATCTGCCATTGTATTGTATTTTTTGTCGGGCATTTGTTTTAGGGTGTTTATGATTTCATTATTTGCATGTTTGTCTTTTGCATAATTAATTAAATCTTTTTTTTGTGCTGGAAAGTTGATACCTTTAATTGTTTTAGCAATGCCTGCTGCAGATGAGGTTTTTAATGCTTTTTTTCCTCCTCTCTCGCCACCCTTTGTTCTACTTGAACGAGGTTTTGAGGGTTCTTTTTCTTTATATTCGGTTGTGAATTTTCCAGTTTCGAGTGTTTCTGTTGGCCAGTTCTTTTTTTCTAGTTTGAGATTTTTAAATAGATTTGCTTTTCCTTTAATTTTCAAATCCAAATCATTGAGATTATCTCTTGCACCGATTAATAATAATTGGGTGTTTTCATAATCGAGAAAGTGTGGGTCATCAATATTAATCCATCTTTTGCCTGCAAATTTATTTTTTAATTCTTTTGGATAATTGGGATTTTTCTGATTAAACCCCCTTATTTTTATGTCGGGATTTTTTACGGAAATAATATAACTTGCTTCTTTATGAATTTGTAGCTCTTTTAGTGCTTTGGATTCTTTTTCTGGATTCTGTATTTTGTATGCCAATTCCGTATGTCCATCATGGTCGAAAATTTGATATCTTCCTTCTGCTGCAGGAATTGATGTTGGTTCGTGTCTTTTGCCTCTGGTTTTTGTCTGATATTCGATAGGTCCCAGTTCTTCTTTTATTTCTGTAGGATTTTTATTTGACAATACATTAAGTGCCCATTCTCTTCTCTGAGATGTTTGTTTTCCTTTTGTTATGATTGGCATTCTTTTTTTCCCAACCATATAGACTCTTTTTGTTTCATTGTTGTCTGGAACAATAACTATGTGCATTCTTCTCAAATCATTAACTGATTCGGGTCTTTCTACATTCATTTTCTTTCTATAAAAAAAATAGATGTCTCCGTTTTCAATAATATGTTTTATTTGTTTTTTTGCCATTTTAATTTACCTCTTTGAGTGGAACAAAAGAAAAACCTTCCCAGGCTTCCTTTTTCATGTCTGTGTATTTTTCTATTCTGGTATCTACTGCACTGACAAGTATTCCTTTGGTTCTAAGTTGTTTCATTAAATCAGTGGGGATTTTTTTGCTTGCTGCTGCAGAAACCAAAATTCTGTCATAAGGCCCTTCCGTTGGAAAACCATATGTTCCTTTTTGTGCAGGAATGATTTTTGCGTTTTTCAAGTTATATTTTTTTAGGTTTTTTTGTCCAATGTTAACTAATTCATCAAGAATCTCTACTCCGATTACTTCTCCTCTCTCTCCCACTATGTTTGCCAAGAGGGCTGTAGTCCATCCACTGCCACTGCCGACATCAAGAATTTTCATGCCTGGTTTTATTTCAAGTTTGTCAAGCATGAAAGCCACTGTATATGGTTGGCTGATTGTTTGACCATGTCCAATTGGTAGAGGAACATCATAGTATGCGTAATTTTTCATATCTTCGGAAACAAAATCTATTCTATCTATTTTTTCCATTGCATTTACAATTCTCTCGGAAAAACCTAATTTCCTCAGTTTGTTATATAGTTCGATTTTGTTCATTCTCTTCACAAAATTATTATTTTATAGTATAATAAATTTGTAATTTGAGTTATATAAAAGTGAGTAGTCTTTATAACAACAACAGAGCAAAATAAAATAAGTAATCCATAATGTATATAAATAGTATATCGATAGTTATATAAATTAGGAAATCACAAATAAAGTATGCGTGAAGATGTGGTGCCTAAGGCAAATGACATATTAAGGAGTATGGGGCTTAGTAAGAATGAAATAAGAGTTTATTTTGATTTGATGCAGTATGATTTGTCTTCTGCTTTTGAAGTATCAAAAAGAACACACATTCATAGGTCAAACACATACGATTCTTTAAGAAAACTTGAGGAAAAGGGATTTGTTAAAGAAGTTCTTGAGGATGATCTTAAACTTTTCAAAGCGCTTGATCCGCAAAATCTGAAAACTTATATTGATGAAAAAGGAAGGGAGCTTGACACGATTTTGCCTGATTTAAAAGATATGTCTAAAAAAGAAACTACTGAGAATTTTTTTACGGTAGGCACAGGAAATTTTACAGCTAAACTGGAGATTTTTGATTTTTTTAATTCGGAAGAAGAGATTTTAATTTCGGGATTAACTTCTGAATTTTTTAATTCTATGGGGGTTGGATTTGTCACTAAATTTGTTAATATGATAAAAGAGAAAAATGTAAAATTAAAAGTAATTTATACTGATGAGGATATTGAAAATATGATTGAAGGAAATAATTTCGAAAAAAAATTTTTTCCAGATAAAAATATGCAAGTTACATCTTTTATCGGCGAGGAGAAACTGCTTCTTATTACAAGTAATGAAGTAATTAAGATAATTAAAATAAAAAATAAAGAAATAACTTATTCATATAAAGTATTTTTTGGGGGTTTGTGGAGAAAGATATAATTATTGTCCCACAACCTCTAGTTGATTTTGTACTTCTTTTACTCCCGCAGTATATCTTGCAATATTTTCTGCATCAAGATATGTAAGCCAGTCATATACGTCTCCAGATAAAGTTACTATTCCTGAATTTACTCTTACTTCTATTAATTCTTCATTTATGTTCGCTTTTCTTGAAAATACTGCCATTATCTGGTCTGCAATAATTTCGTCACCAATTGCTTTTGTTGGAACTACAGTTAATCTATCAATTACGTTCCAAACTCCAATGATATTGTATGGCAGAGTTGATGCTTCAATTTTTTCCAAATAGGTTGACACGTTTCCTTCAAGTGTAACTTCTCCGTCTTTTACAAAAACAATTATTTTTGTTGAATCAATTATAGGATTGAATAACAATAAATCAGAGACACGTCTTTTTATTTCGTTGTCTTCTGGAACTGTAACTTCTGCCGGAATTAAGACTTTAACATTATTATTTACTTTATATACTCCTTCTGCCATAATTGCATTTTCTCTGGCAGCATTTTTTCCGATATAAGTTGGTACTGTTCCTTCAAGTGTAACTTCTCCCCCATTAACTTTCACCTCTATATCTTGTGGGTCTATTCTGGAATCCCAGAACAGGTTATCCACAATGTCTTGTTTTATTTCTTCATTAGGTCTTCCCATTTTTTAACCTCCTGTAGCTATTTTTGTAATTTGAGTTATAAAAAGATGTGCGGTATATTCTTATACAACAATATTTTTTGAATCAAAAAATAAGAAGCGAAGACTATATAAATATAGAAATCCTAAAAAAGATTATGGATTTAAAGTATTTGTTGGAATTTTTGGAAAAGTTTGAGATAAGAGATGAAGTAATAGGGGATTTTGTGAAAGGAAAAAAAGTGCTTGAGAGAAATAAGAATGTTTTTATTGTGCCAGAGGAGTTTGATGAAAATCAAATTTATGGAGATAAGATGATTTTTATTAAGTTAAAGGATAAAACTCTGCCTTCAAGATATTTGATTAATATGATTGCGGTGAATGGAAAAGTTTTAGAGATTTTAAGTGAGTCAAAAGCACTAGATTTTACTTATGGAAAAGATTTGGATTTGAATAATGTTAAGAATTTGGAACTGGTTGAGGGTAAGTATTATCCTGTAGTTTTTGAGGATGAGGTTTTGGGGTATGCAGAGTATTCGAGAAATAAATTGAGAAATAAATTTAATATTGGGGAATATTTGAAAGAATAATGATTATGAAAAATGAGGAAAGATTTAACTCCTGAGGAGAGAGAAGTTATTGAGAATAAAGGCACTGAACCTGCATTTAGCGGTAAGTTTTCAGATTTTGCCAAGGAGGGTATTTATGTTTGTAAGAGGTGTGGTTCTAAATTATTTGACTCTTCGGATAAATTTTATTCGGGTTGTGGATGGCCAAGTTTTGATGATGAGTTTCCAAATTCGGTGAAAAAAGTTCCGGATTCTGATGGACATCGAACTGAAATTTTATGTTCTAATTGTGGGGGCCATTTGGGTCATATTTTTAAGGGTGAAGGATATACAAAAAAGAATCAGAGGTACTGCGTTAATTCTCTTTCATTGGATTTTGTAAAAGAAGAAAAAGAGGAGAATTTAAAGGAGGCATATTTTGCTGCGGGATGTTTTTGGGGGGTTGAACATTTGTTTAAATCAGAAGCAGGAGTTGTTTCTACAAAAGTTGGTTATATGGGGGGGCAAACTAAGAGTCCAAAATATGAACAGGTTTGCAGAGGTGACACGGGGCATTATGAGACTGTTAAAGTTGTATATGATTCTGGAAAAGTTTCATATGAGGATTTAGTGAAATTGTTTTTTGAGATTCACGATTTTTCTCAAACTGATGGACAAGGGCCAGATATTGGGGAGCAGTATAAGTCAGTTATTTTTTATTCTCAGAGTTATGAGAAAAAAGTTGCGCTTCATATTATTAATTTGCTTGAGAGAAGTGGATTTAAAGTTGAAACGTTACTTTTACCGGCAGGGATATTTTATGAAGCTGAGGGGTATCATCAGGAGTATTATGTGAAAAAAGGTTCGAAACCTTATTGTCATTTTAGAAGAAAAATATTTGAATAAATTTGGTGGTGCATTGAAATTTTTTTTCTGGTGTTGACAAAGCTTTTTAAATGGTATGAACTAATAAATATTATGGCTAAGAAAAAAGTACCTAAGAAAAAGGAAAGAGTAACGGTTTCTGATGAGAAGAAAAGTCTTAATGGTAATATTGATAAGAGCAAGTATTTGAATTTTAAGTCTACAGAGACAATTTCTGTTCCGAATAAAATTATTGATAAAGTTTTGGGTCAGGATGAGGCACTTGAAATTATTAATAAGGCCGCAGCTCAGAGAAGGCATGTGCTTTTGCTTGGAGAGCCTGGAACTGGAAAGTCCATGCTGGGAAAAGCGCTTGCTGAAGTTGTTTCTAATACAAACGCACTTGATGTTTTATCTTATCCAAATCCGAAAGATGAGAATAATCCTGTGATTAAAGTAACTAGGGCTGGAGATGGTAAGAAGATTGTTGAGAAGACAAAGGTTTCTTCTCTTAAAAATATGGGTCGTGGCCAGGGTACTTTGCTTTTAATTTTTATTTTGATTGGTGTTGCGATTTCATATTATCATTATTGGAAGTGGACCAGAGGAATTATTCCTGATGTGGTGTATGCAGCATGGATTATTGCAGATATTATTATTATAGGTTTTTTGGTGTTTACTTTGGCTTTATCTTCGAGTATTGCAAAAAGATCGGGTGGGGCAGGCTCAGAGTCGGGTTATCCTAAGCTTCTTGTGGATAATTCTGATAAGAAGATGATTTTTGAGGATGCTAGTGGTGCTCATGAGGGTGCGCTTTTAGGTGATGTTTTGCATGATCCTTTCCAGTCGGGAGGTTTGGGAACTCCAGCTCATCAAAGAGTTGTTGCCGGTATGATTCATAAAGCTAATGGGGGAGTTTTGTTTGTTGATGAGATTGCAACTTTAAAGCCAGAGATGCAACAGGAGTTACTTACAGCAATTCAGGAGAAACAGATGTCTATTACTGGTAGGTCTGAGAGAAGTGCTGGTGCTATGGTTAGAACTACTCCTTGTCCAACTGATTTTATTTTAGTTGCTGCTGGAAATTTGGATACTTTGAAACATATGCATCCTGCTTTGAGGTCGAGAATTCGTGGTTATGGTTATGAAATTTATATGAATGAACATATGGACGATACTTTGGAGAATAGAAAGAAGATTTTACGGTTTATCGCTCAGGAAGTTAATATGGATAAGAAGATTCCGCATTTTACTGCTGAGGCTTGTGACTGGATTATTGAGGATGCTAAGAGGAGGGCCGATAAAGGAGGTAAGTTGACTACGAGGTTTAGGGAGCTTGGTGGTATTATTCGTGGTGCAGGAGATATTGCCGTTAAAAATGGGAATTCGCTTGTTACTGCTGAGGATGTTAAAACTGCGTTGAATAAAGTTAAATCTATTGAGGACCAGATGATTTCAAAGTATATTGAAACAAAAAAGCATTATTCTGTGATTACAACAAAGGGTGTTCAGGTTGGAAAGGTGAATGGTTTGGCAGTAGTGGGAGTTTCGCCTCCATATGCAGGTATGGTGATGTCTATTGAGTCGGAAGTAATTAAGGGGGGTAAAGGAAATCAGTTTATTGCAACAGGAAAGCTTGGAGATATCGCAAAGGAGTCCGTTACTAATGTTTCGGCTTTGATTAAGAAGATTTTCGGAGAGGATTTGTCAAAAGATTATAGCGTTTATATTCAGTTTGTTCAGACTCATTCTGGAGTTGAGGGGGATAGTGCATCTATTTCGATTGCAACAGCTATTGTTTCTGCTCTTAAGGAAATTGGCGCTAAACAGGAAGTTGCTATGACTGGTTCGCTTTCAATTCGTGGAGAGGTTCTGCCAATTGGAGGAGTGAGTGCTAAAGTTGAAGGAGCTTACCAGAGTGGGATTAAGAAAGTTATTGTGCCACAATCAAATATGCAGGATTTGGTTTTGAGTCCTGAGATTGAGAAAGCTATTGAAATTGTGCCAGTGACTAAATTTGTTGAAGTGCTTGAACATGTTTTAGATTGGAAACCGAAGGATAAGAAGATTAGGGATAATTTAAAGAAATTCAAGTAAAAGTTTGCCTATTTGGATTACTTCTTCGTTATTTGAAAGGTTTGCGTATGAAAAATACGCTACACTTCCAAATGCCTTGAATTAATTCAAAGTATACAAACTTTTTTATATTTGAGGGTTTACATTTTATTATGAAATTAAATATAAATTTAGTTAATCAGGATAATTCAAATTCTTGTGGACAAGTTGCACTTAAAGTTGTTTGTGATTATTTTGGTAAGGAAATTTCTATCGAAAAACTTAAGGAGATTACTTATCCTGATTCGAGTGGAGTTACCTGGAGTTTAGGTTTAGTTTTGGCAGTTTTAAATTTGGGTTTTAAGGCAGATTTTTATTCTAAAGTAATTGGACTTGATGAATCTTTGTTTGAACTTGATTATTACAAGGAGAATATGGATAAGATTGATGAAGTTAAGAATAAAGTTGATTTTTTTGAAACAGAAATTGCTAAACTAGGAGGTAACCTGTTTGAGAAAACTTTAGAACTTGATGATTTGTTGTCAAAAGTAACTGAAAAATGTTTGTGCATTGCATTAGTTGATTGGGGCGTTGTAGATAATAGAGATAAGAATTTTTTTCATTATGTTGTTATTTCGGGATATGATGAAAGTTACGTTTATGTACATGATGGATCTAAAGAAAAACAGACTCATTTTCCAATTAAAAGGGACATATTTGATAAAGCAAGAAAGATAAAGGGTACAGATGAGGATTTGATTTTTATACACAAAGGATAAAATTTCTACTCATTTCATTAGACAGGTTTATAAATGGTTAGTTTGATAATCGTTTTATGATGAAATCTGAGATTGTTTTTGAAAATAATATTAAAGAAAAAATTTTTACTATTCGTGGCGTTCAGGTTATGTGCGACTTTGAGCTTGCAAAGTTGTATGGGGTTGAAACTCGTAACTTAAATAAAGAAAAAATCGCTGACTCACTCTATCTCCGCCCTAAAGGATGGAGTATTACGAGCGAGTCTTATTTGCGATTTTTAGTCATTCCTTAGAATATACATTTCATCCCCAACTTAAAAGTTGGGGTATTCCAAGGAATAAAGCAGTAAAGAGAAATATTGAAAGATTTCCGGAAGATTTTATGTTTCAAATAAATAAGGTTGAGTTTGAAAACTTGATGTTCCAAATTGGAACTTCAAGTTATTCCTATGGGGGTAGGAGGAAATTGCCCAATGTATTTACAGAACAGGGAGTTACTGCTCTTTCGGGAGTATTAAAAAGTAAGAAAGCAATTGAGATTAATATTCAAATTGTTAGGGCGTTTGTTTCTATGAGGAGTTTTTTATCTAGGAATTTTGAATTAATTAATGAAATTTATGAGATTAAGAAAAAACATATTGAGTATGATGATAAAATTAATCAATTATTTGGTTTATTGGAGAAAAAAGAGTTAAAGGAAGAAAAAGGAATTTTTTATGATGGTCAATTGTTTGATGCGTATAAGTTTATTTCTGATTTAGTTAGAAAAGCTAATAAAGAAATTATTTTAATAGATAATTATGTTGATGATAGAACTTTGAATTTTTTTATTAAAAGAAAATATGGAGTTAAGGTTATTATTTATACAAAGAAAATAACATATAGTCTAAGGCAGGATTTGAAGAAATTTAATTCTCAATATGAGTCAATTGAAGTTAAGGAATTTAATAACTCTCATGATAGATTTTTAATTATTGATGGTTGTATTTATCATATTGGTGCTTCTTTAAAAGATGTTGGAAAAAAATGGTTTGCTTTTAGTAAGTTTGAAAATTCAAAAGAGATTCTCGATAAATTAATAGAGATTTAAAGTTTAGATTTTAATTTTGACTTATTTATAATATTTTAATAGTTTGTTATATTTCAAAGTATACAAACTTTTTTATCTCATTACTTTCTAAATAATACAAAAATTTAAAAGGCTTAAATTAGGTGTTTTATTATGAATTCTGAGTCTGAAACCACAATTCCGGAACATTTGAATACTGAGCAGAGAATTTTAGATGTTGCACAAAATAAAGATTTAGTGGATTGGAAAGCTTTTTTGTATCAGCTTATTCACTCAGAAGGTTTGAATCCGTGGGATATCGAGCTTGGAGTTTTGACTAAGAAATATCTTGAGGCGATTAAAGAGATTAAAGAAGTTGATTTTGAGGTTTCGGGTAAGTTTTTAACTATTGCGGTTTTTCTTCTTAAAACTAAGGCTGAGCTTTTGGTTGAGAGAGATTTGCGTGGAATTGAACAGAAAATAGCGGCAGTTCAGAATACTGAGGATTTTGAAGGAGAACTTGATGAACTTGAAGGTTTTGATAATGAACTTGAGGATATGGTTCAGGCAGAGCAATCTCCTAAGGAGAAGTATGTTTTAAGGTATAGAAATCCTTTAGCTAGAAAGAGAAAAGTTACTATTTTTGATTTGATTAGGGCACTTGAGAAAACTTTTGAGCAATCTAATAAGAGAAAAGCTAATTTTTTGGATAGAAAAGGTGATGGGGATAAGTATACTGGTCCGATGTATGAAAAGAAGACAAAGGATTTGAAAACTATTATTGAGGATATGTATAATTTTATTGTTGGGGAGTTGCTTTCAAAAAAAGGGAGCGTTTGTTTTCATCATTTAGTTGATGGTGTCGAACATAAAATGGGCGTTTTAGAGAAATTTATTCCTCTTTTGCATTTACATAATCAGAGTAAGTTGAAAGTTTCTCAAGATGAGCATTTTGGTGATATTATAATTGAGAAATCTGAGGAAGAGTAAGCGAGTAATAGTAACAAATCTTTTTAAATTAGATTTTTTTTTAATTTTATAATGGCAGAAGCTGAAATTGCAATACATATTATATTGCCTGTAATTGCAGGTATTTTAATTGGTATTTTAGAGGCATACTTTGTGTATGAAGACGAGTCTAGTGGTGGACTTAATGGGTTTTTTGGTAAAGTTTGGCACGGGATTATTTTCTCAATTGTTGGAGTTTTAGTGGTTATGAATGTTCCTTGGCTTTTATCTATGATTTCACTTCCTAGTTGGATTAATGGTCTTTTATTTGTTAATGAGACAACTGGTGTTAGTTTGTCTATTTCAATTTTAGTGTTTATTATTATGTTTGTTAAAATTGATATGGCTCATAGAATTAGGGGGGTTGGAGGAAGAGGTTTTGTTGAGAAACCTTGGCATAAGTTAATTGTTGCATTATTAATTGGTTTTGCGCCTTATTATTTAATTCCAATGTATGGGCTTGATTTTATTAAGAATTTGAGTGTTCCATTCTTATAATTTCCCCAAATTTTATAAACATTTAATTCTTTGAAAGGTTATGGCAGAAAAAGTTACAGCTAGATTTATTATTGAGGTTGCAGGAAAACCTAAGGAGAAAGTTGATGAGGCTCTAAATTATGTTATGAAAAAGTTACAGAGTAAAGAGAATAAGTTTAAAATTATTGAGGAAGAGTTAATTGAATCTGAACTTGATGAGAAATCTTCTTTGTTTGGAGGTTTTATTGAAGTAACGGCTAAATTTGATTCAATTCAGGATTTGATGGTTTTTGTGCTTGATTATACTCCGACTTCTATTGAGGTTGAGTCTCCTTCAAAGATTGCTTTGGATAATGGGGAGTTTTCTGCAGTTTTGGGAGAGTTTAGTAAGCATATGCTTAATTCTTTAAATACGATTAGAAGACTTAATGCAACAGCGGTTCATTTAGATAAAGAATTGAAACTTTTGAAAGGACGAAATCATAAACCTAAGAAATAATTTTAGTTTTTTCTAATATTATTTTTTTATTTAATTTTCGTTATTTAATTTTCGTTCTCGTTATATTCATAACTTAAATTATTATATTCTTGAGTATCGTATGCAATGATTCCATAGTCGTGCCATAATACAAATTCGCTAATTCCAACATCGAGAGCCATTTTAGAACAAATAGTACAATAAGGTTTTCCAGCAACTAGAGCTTTTTCATCATTTTCATCAAGTCTTATAAAATATAGTCTTGAGCCTTTAATCTTATTTGGATAGTTTTTTAGTGCATCCATGATGGCTCTTTGTTCTGCATGAATACAACAAGTTTTGTCTGTTACTTTTTTGTGGTACTCAGATTTTTGATTTTTGCATCTTCTTTGTGTTTTAAGTTCTTGAGGAGGGGAATTGAATCCTCTGCCAATTATTTCATTATCTTTTACAATAATTGATCCACATTTTGAACGAGTACATGTTGCTTGTTTTGCTGTAGTGATACAGTTATCAAAAAATCTGCTAACTTCTGATTCTTGTAATTCTTTCATAGAAATATCTTATTATTGTTCTTTAATAAATTTTGTATAAATAAAAAGTAAAAAAACTGGAGTTTATTTAAAAGTTCTCCAAGCAATTTCGAATAATTGCTGAAGAGCTTGTGCAAAGAATGGAGTATTTACCCATACACCAATGTCATATGCAGGGTATATGTCTTTGTCGTGAAGAGTCATAAACAATACTTCTTCTCCATCAATAATACAGAATCTTGCTTCTATTTCGTCTGTGAATTTTACTTCTGCAAGTCCATCTAAATCTTTTGCGATTCCTTCAGTTTTATCTGTTCTTGGACATGCAATTTTAATTGAAACTCCTCTTTCTTGTAATTCTTCAAATACTCCTTTTAGTGCTTCAACTTTTCGTAAGAAACCTGTCGAAGTTGTCATCATAATTACTTCGGACTCAGCATTTTTAACCATAGCTTCCAAATGATTATATAAGTTGTATCTTCCTTTAAGTGCACCACTTAAATCACTTGGCTCAACTAACTGAATTCCTTGTTCGTGCAATTGTTCCAAATCTTTTAGAACATCGCTTTCTCTTAATGCTTCTAGTTTGTGAAGTCTTTCCTCGGATTTTTCTGCAACTCTCTTCTTTACTCTATCAATAACGTCTTTGGGGGAGATTGCAATGTATTTAATCGGCTTTCCAAGTTTTACCATCACGAAACCTTTCTTTTCCAATGACTCAAGTACATCATATGTTCTTGATCTTGGAACTACAGCAAGATCACTTAATTCTCCAGCAGTTGCTACTTTTCTTGAAAGGAGCGCTGTCCAGATTTTTACTTCGTATAAGTTAAGGCTGAAGTACTGCCTTAGCATGTTTAAAAACTCTTCTTTGACTATCATTTTTTTGTAAATCTGCTATTATATATTACAATCTTTTGATATTTATAAAGATTGCTATTTATTTTTGACTTATGTGTGACACCAGTTTTTTAGTATTGTGACGGGATACAATCCTTTGTCACCTCACCGATGATACAACTTCAAACGCCAGCTTTTATAAATTTATGTATTTTAATTGAAAGGTACTAAATTTGCTCAGCTACTCTCGAGTAGTTAATTTGTAGCAATTATGTCTATTGAAAAAATCGTACTTTCTGAATTGCCTAATTGGTCAGTATATGTTACTGGTAGCTTTAAATTTGCACACCTCTGGCTTTCTGTCTTTAAAGTACAAAGTCTTGATCTTCTTTGAAATTCTTCTTCTAAACCATAGGATAATTTTTTTTCTTTTATTGATAACTCAAAAAATACATTTTCTAGGTTTTGCATACACTTATTTAGATTTTCTTGTGTGAATTGTATGGAATTTATAACTCCATACTCATTTGAGAAACATTTCTTATCAAAGATTATTTTTTGAACTTCTTGAATTCTTATCTCTTTTTGTTCAATTGAGATATTATTTGCTTGGAAAAGGATAAAAATGTACCAGATTAACATTACACTTAAAATTAGAAGTATTATTATGAATTTTATTACTGGAACTTCCGCTTTCTTACTTTTATACATTACTAATTTTGAGTGGGAATTATTTATATATATTTTGAGTAATTTGTGAATGGGAAATAATTACATTTAGAAAGATTTAAAAAAGGATTTACATTTGATAATTAATATGAAGAGAAGTTCACGAAGGTGGAAAAAGAAAGGCCAGATGCGTTGGAAGTGGCAGAAAAAGATTATGAGAGCTAGAAAGAGAAAACTTAAGAATAATAGATAATTCTTTTTTTCTAGATATGGTTGTTGATGTAAACAAATTCATTAGTTCTATGCAGCTTGAGAAAAATCACAAGCAATATTTTAATATTTCTGAAAATTTGGCAAATGTTTTGGCTAATTTAGTTAAGTTAAAAAAACCTATGAGAGTTTTAGAGATTGGAACTTCAAATGGTTATTCTGGGCTCCATATACTCAAGGAGTTGCCTGAGGGAGCTGTTTTTAAGACTATTGAAGTTGATTCTATTCGGGCTGAACTTGCAAGAGAGAATTTTAAATCTTGTGGTTTTGAGTTTGTTGAGGTTATTAATTCTAATGTTTTTGATTTTCTCTCTGTTTATGAATGCGAAGAGAGGGGTTTTGATTTTGTGTTTATGGATGCTGCACAAAAAGATTATAGGAAAATTGTTGAGATTTTGCGGGAGAAAAAGATGTTAAATTCTGGTTTTATGATTGTTTGTGATAATGTTTTGAGTCATTTTAAATATGATTATATGCGTGATTTTGTAGATTTTATGAAAGAGGAAGAAGAATTTGAAACTCAGGTTTTGGAGCTTGATTCGGGATTTCTTATTTCTTGTGCAAGATTTTAAAGTAATGGTTTTCTGAGACTGTGTTGTAATTATGGTATTTTTTATGCTGGATGTAGAAATCTGGAGTTATTCTAACTATTCTTTTTTTTATTTCCATGGTTCCAGTTTGCTGGTTTCTGATTTTTTCTGTAATTTCTTTATGAGAGTAGGGAAAGATTTTTTTAAGGTAGTTAGTTTTTGGTTTTAGAAATGTTTGGTGGTCTGGTTCGTATTGCATTATTTGGCTAGGATTTTTTACAAGGTTTTGAATTTCGGGTTCTAGGTCTGTGAAGAGTATTTCGTATTTTGGATTTTCGTTTAGAAGAATTATGTTTTCAATTGCGTTTTCTAGTTCGATGTTTCGTTTTAAGTCGTTTGAGTTTTTTCTTTTTGGGAAGAACTCATCAAGTTGTGAGCTTATTTCTTGGGATATTGATGATTCTATTTCTTCTCCTATGTGTTTTATGACTTCTAAGTTATCTATTAATGGTTTAATTTCTTCTTCTGTGAGTTTTAGTTGTTCTATGGCTTTGATTAGTAGTTCGAGTTTTTCTAATGAGGTGTTTATTAGGTGGTTTTTGTGGTGGGTATTTTCGTATTCTTCAATATAGCTTTCAAAGGTTTTTGCGATTGATTCGAAGTATTGTGTTAGTAAGGATTTGTTTTCTGATTTTGTTCCTTTTGAGTTTAGTTCTATTGTTTTTTTGATTGTTTTTTGTGTTAGTTCGTTTATTTTTTTTTTAAGTTGGAAAATTTTGTTTTGTGGGATTTTTTCTTTTTTGTAGAGTTCTTTTATGTTGTTGTAGATTAGATTTATTATGATTTCTTCAAAGGTTTTAAATTCTAAGATTTGGGTTTTTTCAAGGTTTTGGATTGCGGTTTCAAAGTTTTGAGTTAGATATTTGTTTTCAAAGTCGATTTTGTCTCCTTTTGAGTTTTGAAAGTATAGGTTGTTGAAGAATTCTGTGTCGAATTTGAAGTCAAGGCCTGAGATTTCTTTGAAGTTTTGTTTGTTTTTGATTTCGATGAATCTTTGGCGTGTGTTTCTCCATAGAGGAATTATTAGATTTCCATTATTGCTTGAGAATTTTAGTTTTGGTTTGTCTATAATTTGGTTTTTTAGTTTGTCTAGGTTTATGTTTGTTTTTTCGATTTTTGAGACTTTTTCTATTAGTTCGTCTGTGCTAAGTTCTAGGTAGTAGTTTTTCAGAATGTCGTAATATATTTGTTTTTTTGAGGTTTTTTCTATTTGAATTTTTGAGGTTTCTTGGATTGTTTTTATTGGGTTTACGTACTTCTCGAGTTTTTTTTCATCGAAAATGTGGATGTTTGTTTGGGTGTAGTAGTTGTTTTCGATTAGGGGAGTTGTTGGCAAACTCATTTTTCTTGCGAGTTTGTAGTGGTTGTGGTTTTTTGATGGGAGGAAGAGTTCAAGTTTATTTGTTGGGACTAGGTGGATTTCATCAAGGTTTATATTGTCTACGTTTAGTGAGTATTCTTTTAGGTTTTCGATGATTTCAAGGGATTTGAATGTGGTTCTGAATTTTTTTTTGTGGAGAAATTTTGGTGGGACTTTTTTTATTGAGTTTTCTTCGATGATGTCTTGAAAGTATTTGAGGTTTTCTTTTTCGGTTATGTAGATTTCTTTGTTTTCTGTTGATTTGAAACTTATAAGATCTGCATTTTCTCCAACGATTATTGTGTATGAGAGTAGGAAGTTTTCTGGGCTGGATTTTATGATTATATTTGTTTTTGGTTCATCTTCAAGGTAAAATCTGTTGAAAAAGAATGTGTTTTGTTTTTGAATTGTTTTTATTTGGGAATTTTCAAGTTCTTTTCCTTTAATTTGTGGTTTTATTTCATAGATTTGTTTTATGGTGTTGTTTTTAACTAAGAGATACAGAAGATTAAGGTATAAGTTTTCATCCATTTGTACTGATTATTGTAACTTTTTGGTCTGTTTGTTTTACTTCGATTTTGTTTTGAGTGTGGAATTTTCTTTTAGTTTCTTTTTCGTTTGCAGTTACGCCTATTTCGTTTTGGATTGTTTTTCTAAATGTTGTTTCATCATCAACTTGCATTTCTAAAGTTGTGTTATCTGTCATTATGCTTACAATGTGTGAGGTTTCAGTTGAGAGAGCAAGAGTTTGAGCGTGCCAAGGGTTGAAAATGTGAACGAATGCCATCCCAATAAGTAAAAATAGTGAGACTCCAATTATTAGCTCGGCCATTTCAATTACTCCTTGATTTATTCCTGCAACCATATTATATGAATTTTGGTTTAGGTTGGTTTTAATATGTTTGTTAAGATTATTGAGTAGAGATTTGAGATTGTTGACTGGAAAGTTTTTTAAAGGGATATGGGTTTAAATTGTTATAAGGATGGTACAAACAATTATTGATAGGATTAGAGTATTGAGTGATTCTGATAGCAGACAAGTAGGTCAACTTGGAATTATTTTGGGTAGTGAATTAGGACAAGAAGTTGAGGCAGGAACTATTGCTGTGGATAGAGTTGGAGTTAATGGAAGTACTAAATATGTTTTATCTATGGGTGAAAATGCAGTAGAGATTCCCGTTTCTTATTTTGAAATTCATTTATCAGGTTATGAACATAGAATGAATGGTTATGTTGCTATGACTCAAAGAAAAGAACACGTAGAATTTGTTGGTATATTTTCTCAAAGTTAGACAAAACTTTTTAAACATTTAAAATTTTATTTTCTTTATAATATGGA
>CAZLRR010000008.1:0-40071 GCA_964562045.1 uncultured Methanosarcinales archaeon | reverse complement strand
CATCTGTTTCAAAACATTTATCTCCCAAACTAACTAATTTCCCATTTACTTTAACTCTATTTTCTGCAATTAAATCCTCAGCTTTTCGTCTAGAACAAAATCCAGAACCTGAAATAAATGCTTGAACACGTTTTTCCATAAATTTAAGAAAATTTAGTTATTTATAAACTAATTCATAAATTAAAAACATCTCCTTCTCTTACAACTCTTACTTTTGCCCTATTTCCTGTAACTTCTTGAAGTCTACTTTCCAAACCAAGTAAATAACTATCATCACTTTTAGGAGAATGATGGCCAATGAGAATATTTCTAACATTTGCTCTCAACCCCATTTCTGTAGAATATCTTGCACAAGAATGTCCAAAACCCGCAACAAAGGGATTTTCCTTAGAACCTTTTTCATATTGTCCATCAAAATAAACATAATCTGTTCCCTTTATCCATTCAATAAACTCTTCATCTTCATCAGAAAAAGCAGGTTCAAAATCTGTTAAAAATACAAATGTTCTTCCGCTATCAATATCTCTAATTTTATAAGATAAAGTAATATCTGAGTTTGGAGTTTTTGCATGTGAAAAAGACTTATACCAAATTTGAAGGCCTTGATTTCTTTGAAACCTTTCAAGAACTTCTTTATTCTCCTCAGTTAAACCAACAAAATCAAATCTATTTGAAACACCAACGGGAAATTTCATTTGCCCCTGATTTGAACTCAAAACTCCTTTTGCAACACCTTCATCACAAATACTACCATTTACATATCTTAAAAAGTGAGAAGCTTTCTCATCTTGTTTTTCTAAAGCTTCAATTATAGATTGTGGCGACATACTATAAATTCTAGTTTTAAAAAAATCTGAATAATTAGCTTCACTAAAAAATGGCATACCTAAAGTATGATCATGATGAAGATGAGTATAAAAAATATTTAAATTTTCATTTAACCTTCTCTTATATCTCATTAATTCTGCATTTAATTGTATAACTCCGTCTCCAGTATCTAAAACATGAACTTGACATAAACTATCAACAACCCCTACACAAGTAGTATGTCCTCCAAATTTTCCTGAAATAAACCCTTTAACTTTACTTTCTCTCCCCTCAGCAAATAATGATTCAGACGTCTGTCTAGATGGACTCGCATATGAACCCCTCACCCCATAAAATTTAATTTTCATTTTTGTTATATAAATCAATTCTAGAGTTTAAAAATTTTCGCATCAGATAATTGTCAAAAATGTCAAAACATTTATAAATAATAAACAACATGACAATTCAAATGAGAATCCTCACTAAAAATCCTTCACAAAAACAAGTAAAAATTGATAAAATTGATGAGAAAATTCTTGCAGAATTAAAAGATGATGCCAGAATGCCAATAACTCAAATTGCTAAAAAGACAAAAGTTTCAAGAACAACTGTTGAATATAGAATAAATCAACTTATTAAAAACGACATAATAACAAATTTTGTTACAATAATTGATTTGAAAAAACTTGGATTTTATTCTTATCATCTCTTCATCGAATCAACAAAACATGAGAATGAAATTATAAAAAAATGTTTGGCTCATAAAGCGGTAAACACAATTTTAACATATAACGGAAAATTAAGCATGGAAATATCAATTCTTGCAAGAGGACCAATAGAATGTGAAAAATACATAAAAGAAATCTTTGACGGACTTCCTGTTTCATACCATAACTTAATCATTTTAACAAAAACAATTGTTTCAAAAATGCTCCCAAATAGTGAGACTATTCCAATTAAAAAGAAAAACGACAAGCCAATAGAATATTCTCCAGATGAAAAAGATTTGCAAGTTCTAAAAATACTCTCTGATAACGCAAAAGAAACTTACGATAGCATTGGAGCAAAACTACTAATAAATCGAAACACAATAAAAAAGAAAGTTCAAAATATGGAAAAATCAAATATTATTATTGGTTATAGGCCAGCAATAAATTTTGAATCTTTAGGATATAATGTTGAAACAGTATTAATAAAACTGAAAAAAAGAGAAAAATTAAAAGAATTCGAAAAATTCCTCTCAACATATAAACAAATAATTTGGGCAAGTGAAACTATTGGAAATTATGACTACATTCTTTATTTTGCAACAAAATCTTTAAAAGAATTCCACCTTGCAATAAGAAGCATGAGACACGAGTTTGAAGACATAATACTTGAAATGGAAGCTTTAATTGCTTATGAAGAACACAAATATTCTTATTTTGGTGATATTGTTTGTGAATAATATTATAAACTCTATAATATAATTTCCATAATATTTATATAATAGAGTTTAATTTCTTTTATTATAATGGCTTTTGATAAAAAGTATATTGCTAAAGACAAAGAAAAACAAATCAGAGAATTTTGGGAAAAAGAACAAATTTTCAAATTTGATGAAAAAACCAAAAAACCTATCTTTTCTATTGATACTCCTCCACCAACAGTTTCAGGAAAAATGCATATTGGACATGCATATTCATATTCACAACAAGATATGATTGCAAGATTTAAGAGAATGGAGGGAAATGAAATCTTCTATCCGTTCGGAACTGATGACAATGGACTTCCGACAGAAAAACTTGTCCAAAAATCAGAGAAAATCAATTTAAGAAATGTGTCAAGAGAAGAAGCAGTTAATGCGTGTGTTAAATTTTTATCAAAAGAGAGGCCTAACTTCATTCAAGATTGGAAAAATATTGGTATGAGTTGTGATTTTGATTTGAAATATTCAACAATAGACAAACATTCACAAAAAATTTCACAAAAAACATTTATTGATTTGTATAAAAAGGATTTAATTGAACAAAAAGAAGGACCAATTTCTTGGGATAGAGTATTTCAAACAGCCATTGCACAAGCAGAACTTGAAGACAAAACTAGAAAAGCATTCTTAAACTATACAAAAGCCAAAATTGTAGGAACAGAAAATACTTATGTAATTTATGCAACAACTCGGCCAGAATTACTTTATGCTGTTGTTGGAATGTCAGTTGAAGATTCAGGAGAATATGTAAAACTAAAAATAGGTAATGAATATTGGATAACTGGAGCTGCAACTTACGAAGAAAAATTTTCCAATTTTGAATTTGAAGTTGTGGAAAAATTAAAAGGTAAAAATTTAATTGGTGAAAAGGCACTGATTCCATTTGTTGAAAAAGAGATTGAAATTTCTCACGATATGGCAGTTAAAGCAGATTTTGGAACTGGAATAGCTTATTTCTGTTCTTATGGCGGACTTGAAGATATTGAATGGGTTGCTCGGCATAATGCAACGCCTATTGAACTTTTAGATAAAGCAGGAAAATTAAACGAAAAAGGAGGAGAATACTCTGGAATGCTTGCAGAAGATGCAAGAAAAGAAATTATAAAAGATTTAGAAGAAAAAGGCCATATTATTTTTAAAGAAGAAAAAGAACAAGTTGTAAATGTTGGTGAGCGTTCTGGAGCAGAAGTTGAGTTTATTGTTTCAAAACAATGGTATGTTAAATATTTAGATAAGAAAGAACATTTTTGGGAAATGGCACAAAAATTCAATTGGTTTCCTGAATTCATGAAACATAGACTTGAAAATTGGATTAAAGGACTTAATTGGAATTGGGGATTTTCTCGTCAAAGACATTTTGGTATTCCAATTCCTGTATGGCACGATAAAAAAGGAAATATTTACTTGCCTGATGAAGATCAACTACCGATTGACCCATTAAAAGACAAACCAAAATCTGCACCAAAGAATGTAGAATTAATCCCAGAAACTGATGTATTTGATACATGGTTTACTTCTGCATCAACTCCGTTTTTGGCCATAGAACTTGTAAAAGATGAAAAAGTAAAAAAGAAACTTTTTCCAATGAGTATGAGACCACAGGCTCACGACATAATTAGTTTTTGGCTTTTCTACACAATGGCTAAAACTAATCTTTTAACTGAAGAAAATCCATTCAAAGATATTTTAATTTCTGGATGGGTTCTTGCAAGTGATGGAACAAAAATGTCTAAATCTAAAGGAAATACTATTTCTCCGCAAGAGATGATAGAAAAATATAGTGGAGACGCAATTAGATTTGGAGCTGCAGGAACCAAACTTGGACATGACATTCCATTCCAAGAAAAAGAACTCCAATCTGGAATTAGAGTTGTAAATAAATTATTTAATGCAAATAAATTTGCTTCAATGCTACTTGAAACTTTCACTAAAAAAGATAAAGAATTTAAATTAGAAGATTTGAATTCAATTGATAAATGGATTATTTCTAAAACTCAAAAAGTTTCAAAAGAAGCTAGAATTGCCTTAGAAAATTATGATTATGCAAAAGCTAAAGCACTATTTGATCATCTATTTATGGGAGATATTGCAGACAATTACATTGAAATTGTAAAACAAAGATTATGGAAACCTGAAGAGTTTGGTGAACTAGAGACAAAGAAAGCTCAGAAGGCTTTATATCACTCCCTATATGCATCTTTAAGAGGACTTGCTCCATTTTTAGTTTACATTACAGAGGAAATTTATCAAAACTTCTATAAACAATTTGAAAGTGAAAAAAGCATTCATTTGACAAAATACCCAGAATTTAATTCAAAACTTTACTCAGAAGAAAATATTAATCTTGGAGATAAATTTATTGAGATTGTTTCACAAGTTAGAAGATTTAAAGCAGAAAAACAAATGTCAATGAAAGAAGAAATTAAAAAACTGGAAATTACTTGCGATAAGAAATTAAAAGAATTTATTGAAAATTCAATAAAAGACCTAAAAGCAGTTACTTCATTTGTTGAGATTAATTTTAAAACAGGAGAATTTAATATTAAAATCTCAAATTAAATTCTTGTTTATCCAATACTCGCAAATATGTGAAAAATATGTTATTTTTTATCCCATAATTGGTGCATTTATAAATTGTCAGTTACTATTATATGTCAGGACAAAATGGTGATGGTTGGTGAAAAAGTTTGTACAAGAGATAATAAAAATTCTTTAGAAAAAAGAATTAAACATGATATTATAAATGAAATGAGTGGATTATCTGGTCTTATTGATCTCTTACATCATAGTTTAAGGGGGCAACACCCATTTAAAGATACATTAGAAACTTTTAATAGTGCTTATAATGAATATGTAAATTCTCCAAATCCAAACAGAGACACATTAAGAGAAGAATTTTGTAAATTTATGAAAGAATATGAAGCTAATAAAGATAAGCTCCCAGTACAAAAAATCGGCGAAATAGTAATTGCGAAAAAACAAGACTTAATTGATTATTTTGATTTGGAAATGGATTGTCAGGGTTTCTTAAAGTATAAATTTAGAAAATGTGAAGTTCCAAACCTTATTCCTGATTTTTCTGCATATAATGACATAACATTTACATCTGATTTCCAATACACAGGAAATGTTATTGCAGATGCTGGTGCAATTAAATTATGTGTTGTTGGAAATTTAGTTAAAAATGCAATTGATCATTCTGGTTCAGAAAATCGTAGAATCACAATTTCTAGCACAGAAAACGAAGAGCAGGGCATAATTTCAGTAACTAATTTTGGTGGGCCAGAAATTCCAATTCAAGATAGAGAAAATATTTTTAATCTCGGATACTCTACAAAAGGTTTTTGGAGAGGAATAGGTCTTGCTAATGCAAGAAGTGTTGTAGAAGCTCATTCAGGAACAATTTATGTTAAAGAATCCAATAGAGAAAAAACTACATTTTCATTTACTTTGCCAAAACATTATCCCTAAACACCCAACATAAGACAACAATAAATGTGCTTTTGTAAATGACATTACAAAACTTTATATATGAGAAAAAATCACAAAAATTATGACTTGTTTAATTGCTTTAATCAGTTCTGGAAAAGGCACTTGGAAACAAGTCCTAACTCTCTTAAATTCTGCTAAATGGGATAAAGTTTTCCTAATTTGCAATGAGTTTTCTTATGATAATTTTGATATCAATCCAAGTAAAGCATTAAAACTTAAAATTGATACTAAAAAACTTGAAAAAAGTGTAAAGACTCTTGGAGATTTTCTCAAAAAAGAAGTTAATGACTTGGAAATTGCAGTAAATCTTAGTTCCGGAGATGGAATGGAACATATGGCAATAGTTAGCAGTGTATTAAGAGCAGGTTTGGGAATTAGATTCGTTTATCCGGACACAGTTGGAGATGTTAAGGAATTCGAAATATTTGATCAAAAATTTTCAGAGGAACAAGAAGATGACTATTTCTAAAAAAAAATATATTATAGTAACAGGAGGTGTAATTTCCGGACTTGGTAAAGGAGTTGCAAGTGCAAGTATAGGTCTTCTCTTATCAGATAATTATAGGATAGTTCCAATTAAAATGGATGGATATTTAAATGTTGATCCTGGAACAATGAATCCAATAGAACATGGAGAAGTTTTTGTGCTTGATGATGGTGGAGAAGTTGATATGGATTTTGGACACTATGAAAGATTCATGAATGCTAACCCGACCAAAGCCCAAAGTATTACGATGGGAAAAATTTACGATGAAATCCGTGAAAAAGAACGAAGAGGAGATTATCTTGGAAAAACGGTTCAATTAATACCTCATGTGACAGATTTAATTCAGGAAAAAGTATTGGAAATCGGAGAAAAACAGGACGGAGATATTGTAATGGTTGAAATTGGAGGAACAATCGGAGATATTGAAAATGATTTATTTGTCGAAGCAATGAGGCAATTAAAATCAAAAGTTGGTAGAGAAAATATTTGCTATGTGCATCTAACTTATGTTCCTATCCCTTATGGAGTTAAAGAACAAAAAACAAAACCAACTCAGCAAAGTGTTGATTTACTAAGAAAAAAGGGTGTTTTCCCAGATTTCATACTAGCAAGATGTAGTGAAAGATTAGCAGAGAGTTCAAAAAAGAAAATTGCATTATTTGCAGATTTGCCCGAAGAAAATGTTTTATCAGCCCCAGATGTGAGTTCTGTTTATAAAATCCCAAGCAGCTTTGAAGAGCAGAAATTTCTTGAAAGGATTTGTGAAAAACTAAATTTAAGCCTCCCGACCAAACAAAGATTCAAAATATGGGAAAAACTTCTGGAGACTCCAAAAGACAAAACGGTTTTCATAACTATTGCAGGAAAATATACTGATCTTGAAGATTCATATGCAAGTATTATCGAAAGCCTAAAACACTGTGAATATAATCTTGGAGTAAAAATCGAAATTAATTGGATTGAAACTTCAAGTGCTATAAATTACTCAATTCTAGAAGAGAGTGATGGAATTATTGTTCCAGGAGGTTTTGGAACAAGAGGTGTTGAAGGAAAAATTGAAGTAATCAGATTTGCAAGAGAAAATAAAATTCCCTACCTTGGAATTTGTTATGGGATGCAACTTGCAATAATTGAATTTGCTAGGCATGTTTGCGGAATAGATAATGCAACATCCATGGAAGTTGAAAAAAATGCAGAACAACCAGTAATTACTCTACTTGATGAGCAGCAAAAAGTAGTTAATATGGGGGGAACCATGAGACTTGGGGCCTATACTGCTAAACTAACTGATGGACAAATTAAAGATTTATATGCAAAATTTTCTTTATTTGAAGAAGACAAAGAAGGTAATTTCTGCGTTTCAGAAAGGCACAGACATAGATTTGAAGTAAACCCAAACTTCACAAAAGATATTGAAAAAAAAGGATTAAATATTGTAGGTCGAAGTTATGAGAGAAATTTAGTTGAATTTATTGAACTTCCAAAAGAAAAACATCCTTATTTTGTTGGAACTCAGGCTCATCCAGAACTTAAATCTAAATTGGAAAAACCTGCACCTTTATTTTATGGTTTAATAAAAGCAGCAATTAAAAAGAGCAAAAAATAACTATAATAAAAATTTACTTAATCACTCTTTTTTCTAAGTTTTCCAATCGAATAAGAAAAAATTAATCCCATCAAAAAGAAAACGCTAAAACTCAAAATGTCAAGATAGTTATTATTAACTTCTGCAATTTTATTAACAAGAATAAGGCTACTCCCTATAACTAGCCCAAATAAAAAATATAAAGTCTGTGATTTAAATCTACTTAAAAAAAAATGAATAATTCTTGAAATCACAACCGCACCAATTAGAACGCCAACACCAAAATAAGATAAACTTACATAATCAAAAGTTTTAACTGCAGTAATTATATATTCATATAAACCTAAAATCAAAAGTATGAATGAACCTGAAATGCCAGGCAAAAACATTGCAGAAATTGCTAAAAATCCACCTAAAATAACATATAAAATGCTAGGTTTGAAAACAATGGTTGGAGATAATAACAAAAAAAGAAGTCCGACCGAAAAGCCAAAAATCCCAAACCAATAATTCTTTTTTTTAATTGGAATATCGCTAAAAATAAATTTTGACGAAGCTAGAATCAGTCCAAAAAAAAAACTCATTGTAAAAGCCATATAATATTTTAGTAAATAAGAAATTAAATGAGATAAAGCTAAGATTGCAGACACAATTCCTATCCCTAAAACCAATAAAAATTTCCAATCAAATTTTCTAAAATGAAAAAAATTATTAACCTCGCCAATCAGTTTATCATAAATTCCAGTAATAAAAGCAATAGTTCCCCCAGAAATACCGGGAATTAAATCACAAAGCCCCATTAGAAAACCTTTCAAATATAATTTTAAAACATTCATTTTAGACATTAACTATTGTTAAATTGTCCAAAGATTCACTTAAATTAAATATTTTCTTTGGCGCATTAGTAACAAAAACTATTTTTGGACGAAGAGAAGAAGTGTAAAAACTCAAAATATCGCTATCCGTAGGTTTTTTAGAAAAAAAGAAACAATCAATATATATATTTAAAGAATTAACTTTAATTGATGCTTCGTATTTAATTCCCCTCTCAGATTTATTTTTATTCTCAATTTTTAAATAATGTTTTCTCAAATAATTTTCAATAAATTGTTCCTCTTTATTTTCTTGGCTCTCGTGAACCTGAGCAAAGGGATTTGATTCAACATTTATTGATGATTCTGGAACGGAATTAACATTACTTGAAACTTCTTTTCTAATCTCGGGTCTTGTCTGGACTTGAGAAACCACTTTTTTTGGCATAATGTTTTCTTCAATTTTAGGTTTTGGCTCCTCTTTGATTTGCGGTTTTGCATCTTTTTCATCATCGCCAAGATTAGATTTTAAAACCTCAAGAATCTGTTCTCTAGTTTCTTTCAAGTTTCTTAAGTACCAAACCCAGAATTTATAATCCTGCCCCTTAAAACTAATCTCAAGGGGTTTTGCAAAATCTTTAATCTTATCAACTGCTAACCTTTCTTGGATTGTCATTGAAAGATCATTTATGATTTGTTCATTCTCAAGCCGATCAAAAACATCTTTTTCATATTTAGATAAATGTTTTTTCCCAAGTTCAACAAGACAATCTTTTTGCATTATATCATAATAGTATGGAGAAGAACCAAGTTTTAAATCAGTAATCCCAATAAGTTTATCTTTTGCAAGTTCTGAGAGAGCAGCTGATGCAATCATTGTAGATGTTTCAAAATTTTCAGAAATAATTGTTGGAGTTACGTATCTTTGCTCACGAATAAACCTCAAAAGATTGTCTTTAGTGATTATCATACGATTTTAGATTTTTGAAGCTTTTTAAAACTTTGGATTTTATGGCTTTGATTTTAAACTTCAACACCAAAAACTAATTTTATTAAAATTCCAAATCCAAAACTAATTACTGCAACACCTAAAGAAATTAATGCCATTGAAGAAAATCCTTTCCAAAATTTCTTGTTTTTTGCAATACTGATATAAAATGTATATAATGCAATTATTATAATTGCTGAGGCAACCATACAAATTAGAGAAGTGAAAATGTTTTCAAAAACTAAATAAGGAGCAACCAAAATAATAACAGTTAATATGTATGCAACACCAGTATAAAATGCAGATTTTAAAGGAGATTTCTCATTTTTTTCTTCCTTTGATGAAAGATATTCGGAAGCCCCCATTGAAAGAGCCGCAGCAAGTCCCATGATTGCTCCAGTAACTGAAATAATATTACTATCACGAATTGCAAAAGATAGTCCCGCAAGTGTTCCTGTTAACTCAACCAATGCATCATTAAGCCCTAAAACTATTGATGAGGCATACTCTAATCTTTCATCATGTAAAATCCCTATAAGTTTTTTCTCATGTCTTTGTTCATCTGGAATAAGAGTAGTTTTTAGTTTTGGATATTTTTTTACAAGTTTTTTATACTCAGTTATTGCAGTATCTTCACCAGATTCCATAAATCGCAGAGCAAAAGCAAGCCCAAAAATTTTTGCAAGAAAAAAATAATAATATATTTTTAATTTATTTGGTTTTTTTTCTTTATTCGTAACCTTTTTCCAGTAATTATAATGTTTTAATTCATCATCAGAAATCTGATTTAAAATCTTTTTATTTTTCTGATCCTTTGAAACTTTCGCAAGTTTTTTATATACAAAATGCTCAGTAATCTCATTCTTTTGTAATTTCTCTATTGTGGTCATTTTAATCCATATTCTTATCTTTTATCACATAGTCAATTTTTGGAGTAATATGATATTTTATTCCCTTTCTTCTGAGAAGCATATTATGATTAATAGGTAAATCTTCCATCTCCTTTGCAAAAACAATTTGTTTTTTGAAGAAATCCTTTAGAGAAAAAATTTCAGTTGCAATTAAAGATTTTTGTTTCGAAAAAAAGCCTTTTTTTCTGAAAGATTTTTCATATTGGTTTTTTGAAGCTTTATAGATATCAACATTTAAAAGCTCTAAAACAGGAAATAATCTGCCTCCAATGTCTATATACCACAGATTATTTGAATGAATCAAATCATAAGATTTCCCCTGAGTTCTTACAACATATTTCTCCGTTTCTGATTCAGGCGAATGAATTATTCCTTTTTGCAAATTAATTATTGAAAATGCACCATTTACCATATAACTATTACTATTTAATTCTATAGAATACCAATTACTAACATCCATGTCTCTTGTAGGCGGAATTACCATATTTGCATTAACAACAAAAACATTTAATATTGCTGCCGCATAGTTTCTATAAAAATCAGGCATAAATTCGTTTTTAAAATTTTCAAATAATATTCTAATGTCTGTAAATAGGTGAAGATTAAAAATTTTTGTTTCATTTTTTCCGCCAAATAAATCAATATTTTTTGAGTATTGGAATTTAAAGAATTCTGCAATTAATTTTTTTGTTTCTTCAATTGAAAAAGAACTTAAAAAACGAGGATTTTCCTTTTTCAAAGCTTCGAAATGCCCCAGAATATTCTCAAAAAAATCTTTATTTGACGAATATTGTGTTTTAAAATAATTAGCAATTAAAGCAAGAGATTCAAAACTAATCTGAGAAACTTTATTTCCTAAACCAACTTCATCCCTTAGAACTAGAAAAAAATTTTTGAAATTTAAAATAGTTTTTTCATCAGGCAATTTTTGGCTGTTTAAAAAGTAAGTTACATTTTTATATATCTCTGGATGAAAATAACACAATTTGTTTGTTTTTTCAAGATTAGTTTGAGAACTATTAGGATTTGCAACTTTTTTTGTTGTAAAACCTTCCGTTTTCGGTTCTTCAGTTTTAATGCTCATTTAGAAAATAATTATTTTTTATATTTATATATTTTTGTTGTAACTAAGAGAATTAGTTTGAATAAGTTATTCTCTTAACATAACCCAATTTCCTTCTTGACATACAATATTTAATTCTCTTTCTCTTTGAGAAAATCCTTCATGAATCTTTTTCATTGCAGGATGTTTACCAGTTCCAAATCTTATTCTTTGAACTCCAAGACTTCTTCCTCCAATAATCATAAGTTCACATAATCTTTTAGCATAACCTTGGCCCCTCGATTCTGGATTTACTGCCACAGAAAAAATGTGCAAGTCATCTTCTTTTCTTTGATATGCGGCATGTCCAGAAATTTGATCATTTAAATACATAAAGTGTGCATCTAAACCTTGCTTAGGGAAAACATTATTACAAAAGTAATTCGTAACAATCCAATTAGTTAAACTGTTTTCAAACAAATGTCTTTTCCACCCTAAACCTTGCCCAAATTCAGACTCGGAATCTATGCCTGTTCTTAAAAACCTTGCAAGATAAGATATAGCATCTCTTCTATCTCTTCCTTCTTGATTTGAAAAACAACCAAGCCTTAAATTTGAAACCGTTTCTTCCAAAACGGGATTTGCTGACCTTATTGGTACTCCCACAGAAGAACCATAACTTATAACTCCACCACCATCTACCATAAAAAAAGTGATAATATTTAATATATAATACTTTGGATAGGCAATCTAAGACTAAATTTATAAAAAAACACTCTCTTCTAAATATTATGTTTGGATACGCAGCGGTGGATGAAAGAAATTCAAGTTTGAATTGTATTGCACATAGCCCGTCTCTACCAAGAGTTACAGGAAACCTAGCAATATTAATTATTGATATGCAAAATCAATTCTTATCTGAAGTTGAAGATGAGGAAAAAAGATTCTTATTTGAAAACCAACTAGGAATTATTCGAGAAGCAAGAAGAAATGGAACACCTAGAATAGTTGTTAATTCTAGATATTCTGAAGATAACGAATTAAAAAAATTAATAGGTTCAAAAAAAACTATTTATAAAGATGATGACTCTGCATTCTCAACAAGTACACTTGATGATTATTTACGCTCAGAGCAAATCACCGATTTATATTTAATGGGTCTTTTTGCATCAGAATCGATATTATTAACATCAAGAAATGCCCTAAAAAAAGGATACAAAGTTCATACCTCATTTGGTGTAATTGCAAATCCCAGAAATCTAGATTATTTAAGGAAAAGTTCTTTCTCGTATAAAACAGAAGGTATAAATCTCTCTTAAATCAATTACTAATAGTTTTTCAGAATAAAATAGGCCTGAAATGAGATTTATACCCCATTTCTTCCTTAAGCCCTCCAACCGGGATTCGAACCCAGGTCTCAAGCTCGAAAGGCTCGAATGATTGACCGGACTACACCATTGGAGGATAAATAAATAATAACGAAAATCTCTTTATAAAGATTCCTATTGAAACGGCCCCAGCGATGCGAAGCAATCAGAGATTGCTAGCACATAACTCGCCAAAAGGCTCGTAAGGGATCCGAACTCCAGGAGTTCAAATCTCCAAACTGAAACGGCCCCAGCGATGCGAAGCAATCAGAGATTGCTAGCACATAACTCGCCAAAAGGCTCGTAAGGGATCCGAACTCCAGGAGTTCAAATCTCCAAACTGAAACGGCCCCAGGGAGATTCGAACTCCCGACCCACAGCTTAGAAGGCTGTTGTCATATCCAGACTAGACCATGAGGCCAACCGTAATAATTTTAAAAAATGGTTTTTCTTTTAAAAACCTTATTGAATTGTAGTTCTTACGGGCAATTTCTTTGAAAAACCTTTAAGAGCTTCTCTTGCCAAAGTTTCATGAGTTTTAGGAACTGAAACAGTAACCAAAACTTTGCCTTCTTCAACTCTAGCGGCAGTTGCAATAACTTTTCCAAAAGAGTGTTTCATACCAGTTGAAAGACGATCAGCACCTGCACCAGCAGCCAGAGGATTCTCTCTAATTACATGATGAGGGATAATTTCAATTCTCATATTAAAACCTGTTCTACCAATACTTGACTCAAGTTTTCTTAAAGCAGCAATTCTTCCTGCCTCAATAGCGTTTGCTCTGATTTGAGCAGCATCTTTTGTAATCAGTGCAAGTTTCATCTCAAAATCATTTGACTTTCCTAAATCGCCCATTTCAAACTTAATAACTTTCTTTCCAGGTCTTGCTTTTACAAAAGCTTTCTTTCTTCTATTGGAATACCGAGTATAAGGCCTTTCAACTTTCCTATAAGCACACCATCTTCTTAATTTTGCCATTTTATTCCACCTTCACCTTTTGTCCAATAGCCTGACCAGGCATACCTGTTTCAAAAATTGCTCTAACTGCACCGCTATTTCCGTGAACTGCAGAAATTTTACCTTTAATTTCTTTCTTAGTTTTTCCAGCGCATTCATAAGTAACAGTTTTACCAACAAGTCCTTCAGCTTTCTTCTTATCATAACCTGCAACTAAAATAACCATTTGATTTGTTGTCTGAGTTTTTCGTCCTCTTCTATAATTAACAATAAATCCTTCCATTTTAATTACACCTCTCCAGTAATTCCTTACCTTTCTTAGTTATAACTTTTCCAGCTCTTGGCCCTTTGCTCTTCTCAATCAGTTTTGCCGCTTCTAATTGCTGTAAACACTTTCTCACAATATTTCTAGAACCAGAATACTTTTTCTCAGGTTTAAAACCTCTATTCTTTCTTCCCCCATATTGTTTAGCTAAATTATTTGCACCGATTGGACCAAACTTATTTACTTTTCTCAAAACAGATGCAGCTCTCACAAACCACCAATCAGGGTTTTCTGGAGTTCTTTCCTTGTGTGCACCAGTTTTAACAAAAGGAGCCCATTCTGCCGGTTTAACTTCTTTAACTTTTTTAATTTCTTCAACCAACTTATTCATCTTTCTTTACCTCCTTTTTTGTAGCTTTTTTAGCTGGAGTCTTCTTTACAGTTTTCTCCTCGGCTTTAGCTTCTTTTGGCTCCTCTTTCTTTTCTATTTCTTTTGCCTCAGCTTCTTTAACCTCAGATTTCTCTTCTTTTGTTTCCTTATCTTCCTTCTCTACTTTAGGAACTGCTGTTGCATATAAATTCAACTGCTCTTCAACACCAACACTTAGAAGATTAACCAAAGTTTTTTCACTGCCACCAAAATCTCCCTTAATTGCTATAACTTCAACTTTTCCAGGAGGATTTTTAGCACCATTTGCCCAAATTAATTCATTTAGTTCAGGACATAAAACAACTGTTTCTGTTTTCATGTGTTTTTTAATAAACTCTTTTAAAACAGACACTGCTTTTTTACTCCTTCTCCACTTTGGGGCAAATTTTGTATTTCGCCTTAGTGGGATTACATATTCCCTTTTAAGCTCTGCCATTTTGATAAACACACGAGAATCTTATAACGGTTAGAATAACTCTAAGCCCTCAAAACCTCGAAAGATTTTGGTAATATTGCAAAAATATGCAATAATATAAGACCATCGATAGAAAAAAGTAATAAATGAAGCTTTTTAAAGGTTTCTTTCTTCTTTTGTCTCCACTCCATAAACTCTTTTCAAGAATTCATATTTATCAATAAGATCATTTACACAGATTACATTTCTTTGGAAATCAAAATTCGCCTGCACAAGCTCTAGACAAAATTTCAAACCACTACCCTCAGTTCTCCTATATTCTTGCCAACTTTCACTAATTTCTTGCCAAAACAAAACATTAGACTCATCATAAATTCTTTGCTCGAGAAAAAACGTCTCAATCCTATCCGCAGAATCTTTCAATCCCCAAACCAATGACTTTTGTCCACAATATTTTTGAATTTCATCCTCTGGCAAATTTGCTTTTGGGTCTAAAATATTTTTTATAGTGTCTCTACAGTAGGCCGAAAAATCTCTTCTAGCTCCAGTATATTCTTCATACATTTCATAGAATAAATTATATTGATCTGGAAAATCAGAAAATAATTTATCCAAACTTAAATCTAACCTTCTTTTTATTCTCTCTAGCATCTCATCCAAATCCATCCTTTTAGAATTAATAAGGATGCAGAATTAATAAATTTATCTAAAAAAACCTTATCTCAGAAATAAAGAAATCATAACAAGAAGTAACAAAACTTTGATGCGCGAACCGGGATTCGAACCCAGATCACCGGCTTGGAAGGCCGGGATTCTAGCCGTTGAACTATTCGCGCTTAATAAAAAAGGTAAATAATGTCCCTTTATAAATATTTACTTTTTCACTTTTTCATCTGTTTTGCAATCAAATCACCAAGTGAGAGTCCCGAAGAATCTCCCGAATCTACTGTAAAATCATCCGCATTAATTTCTGAAACTTCTCCTTCTTCAACTAAAGTAATTCCCAATGACTTCTCAAGTTTTCTTGCAGTATCAACATCAATTGGAATTTTACCAGACAAATATTTAGTTAAAGAACTCTCTTTAATATTTGATTTCAAACCCAGTTTTTTAGCATCAAGACTCTGTTTTGCCATAGCCCTTGAGACTCTAGCCTGAAAATCATCCACAACAACAAACTCCGTTCTAGTTTTTTTCTTTCTATAAAAAGAATGGCTTGCAGAAGTATCTTCCTCTAAAACTTTTCCAAGTCTTTGACATCTATGGCACGCTTTTACCACAGAACCTTCAACTCTTGTATTCTTAAGATTTGTATCTTCCCCACAAAGTTCACAAATAGCCATAAGAATTAAGAGACAACTATATTTATAAATTTATAGTTACTTATACTATTATGGTTTCAAAAAAAGTAAGTCTACTAGAATTTGAACAAAACCCCAATATTGGGTTATTTATGTTTGCAAACGACAAATTCTGTTTATGTGGAAAAGAATTATCTAAAGAGAAAAAAAAAGAAATAGAAAAAATACTTGATGTTCCTGTTTATTATGTTTCAGCCCTTGCAACAGAGCTAGTAGGAATTTTTATAACGGGGAATAATGATTTTTTAATCATTCCTGAACTTTTCGATTACGAAAAAAAAGAAATTGAAAAAATTGCAGAAAAACACGAAACGAAAATCGTCGAAATTCCAAACAACTTAAACACTTACGGAAATAATCTTTGTGTTGGAGATAAAGAGATTATTATAAATTCTGAATACAAGAAAAAAATTCTAAAAACTTTAGAAGATAAAACAGGATATAAAACAATTCCTCTAAAAAATCCTGAACACAATAATGCGGGCGCACTAATCATTTACGAGAACGGTAAATACCTAGTATCCCAAGAACTTGAAGAAAAAGATGTGAAAGAAATACTACCGAAAATTTCAGGTACAGGAAGTATAAATTCAGGTAGTGGTTATCTGGCATCAGGAGTAGTCTGTAATAAAAACGGATTACTAATCGGTTCAATGAGTTCAACCATAGAAATCCAAAATATTGTTGAAAATCTCAATTTCCTTTAATTCTTAGCTCCTTTAAGTAGTCGCAAACATTTAAAAATCAATTATTTTAAAAAATATTATGATTAACATTTATGCTTATGGTATTGGTTTTTTAGTCTATATATTTTTTTGTCTTTTTACATTTGATGCATATTCAAGAAGAAGACAAGAAACAAAACATTTCGCTCTAATTATGATTTACTTGTATTATAGTATTTTGGCAGCTTATTTAATAAACTGGGTTGAAAAAGGGTTTCTTGGTGGAAATACAATAATTGTAATTGTAGAAACTGCTGTTTATATGGTTGCAGGGGGGCTTATATTGCTAAATTACTATACTGGAACAATAAAATCTCGAGAAGATAAAGAAAAAGATTTGAACGATTCTTACGGGAATGTTTAATTCTATTTTTCATCTAAGAAATTCCAAATTAATTGGTTTTCTCCATTTGCAATAGAATAAGAATAGTGGTCAAAATTTTGTTTTTCTATCCAGTGTATTAATTCTTCTTTTTGCTCTTTTGACATCTTCTGCCATTGTCTAAGTGCTTCACATTCATGATGCACATCACAATAATTTTGCCTTAAATCTTTTTTCGCAATTAAGTTATATTCTTCTTTTGGAACAATTTCATTAATCATTGGATGAAGTGGACAAGCATAAACTCCATTGTCAAATTTAACAAGATTTGAGCAAATTCCCGAAATTTTAACTACAAAAGGATCAGGGTCAAGTCTATCTCTAAATTGCAAAAGTCTTAAAGTCGAAGGAACTTTTCCAAGTTTTTTGAACCTTTCTGTATTGTGAAAAATATCTCTTTCAACTTTTTTTTGAGATTTGTAATTTCTACCACAACAACCCCAACAAGACAATTTAATATGTTTAAGTTGGCATGGAACTATTTCCTCAACGTTAAATTTCATAATATTGTTAATAAGCTTAGTTTTATAAATCTTGAAGTTCATATAAGTATACTATGAAAAAAATAGCAATAGTTTTACTTTTGTTAATGGGGCTTTTTTTCTCGGGTTGTGTTGCTCAAGACATTGGTGAGATTAAAAAAGAAGAATTTGTAGGGAAAACAGTGGTTGTTTCAGGTGAAGCGCAGGGAGTAATTAAAATAGGAGACCTTTCTGGATATACTATTGTTGAAGATGATGGCGATTCAATTGCAATTTCAAGTAAAGATTTGCCAGAAGATGGAACCGAAGTCACAGTTCGAGGAACTTTAATGAAAGATACTATTTTTGGATATTATATTAAAGAAGATTAATCTAAATGAAGGGTGCAATTCTCTGTTAAAATTTTTACTTCTTTATCGTTAAGTTCTATTTCATAAACGCAAGTATTTTCAGTTGAGAATTTTCTCTCTTCAAATGCTGTATATAAATCAAGATCGAATAATGTATAAAGTAAAACCTTGATAACTCCGCCATGTGCAACAATTAAAATATCTTTTTTATCTGAGCAAAGTATTTCGTCTAGTAATTCTTTAACTCGTTTTTGTACTTGGAAATAACTCTCTCCTTTACCATCAAAATCGGTTTCAATATACTCTTTTAATTCTAAATATTTTGCCCTAGGTTTTCCTTCCAAATTTCCAATAGCCCTCTCTCTTAATCTTTTGTCATAAATTGTTGGAATTTTATGAAAGGTTAAAATTTCTTCTGCAGTTTGTTTTGCTCTTTTCAAATCTGAAATATAAGCAATATCAAAGTTATGATTCTTTAATCTATTTGCTAATTTTTTTGCTTGTTCAATTCCCAATTCTGAGAGTTCATAATCAGATTGCCCTTGAGAGATTTGATCTCTATTTGCAGTAGATTCCCCATGCCTGATTAATGTTAGCTTTTTCATTTTAAATAAACCTTAGCAAACTTCACCATCAATATTTCTATCTATTCCAACACCTTCAATTTCTTTTCCGTTAAGCAAAACTTTTCCGTTTTTTCCTTCTAATTTTAATTCGAAAAACATATCGATTTTTTTAAGTCTGGAAGGATTATCAGCAACTAATTTTCCACACTTTAAATTAGTTCCAATTTCTAAATCAGAAATCAAAAGCCCTAGCTTATCACTCTTCTCGTCTTCTGAAACTAAAACCATTCCTTCGGATTTTACTCCAGCTAATTTTGCAGGTTTTAAGTTTGCCAAAACAATAACTTTTTTCCCAAGCATTTCTTTTTCAGTGTAGTATTTTTGAAGACCCGAAACAATTGTTCTTGGCTCACCCTCACCCAAATCAATTTGTTCAATAAAAAGTTTTTCTGATTCTGGATGTTTTTTAATATCAACAATTTTTCCAACTTTTAAATTCATAGCTTCAAAACCTGTTCTAGGTTTTTCTTCTTGTTGTTGTTTTGGTTGTTCTTTCTTCTCTTCAAGTTTTACTTTTTCAAATAAGTTTTCTTTTTCTGCTAATTTGTGATTTTCTTTTGTTATTTCAAAATCTTTTGTTGAATTTTTAAATCCTAATTGTTTCAATAAATCTTGAGATTTTTTTGGCATAAAAGGTTCTAAATAAAATGCAAACAATCTACATGAAGAAACTAAAATGTTCATAATCGTTGCAAGCCTTTCTTTGTCTTGCTCTTTCCATGGTGCAACTTTATTTACATATGCATTTGTCTCACGAATTGCTCCCCACAAAATTTCAAGCGCAAGATTAAATCGCAAGTCCTGCATCTGTTTATTAAACTCCGTGTAAATATCTAAACTATTTTGAAGCTCTTCATCTTCTCTTGTAAACTTCTCAGCTTTTGGAACAACTCCATTAAAATACTTCCCAGTCATAGAATGAACTCTTGAAATTAAATTTCCTAAATCGTTATTTAAGTCGTTATTGATTTTTTCAGCGAAGAGTTTTTCACTATAACTTAAATCCTCTCCGTAAGAACCTAAAGCCAATAAAAAATATCTAAATTCATCAAGACCATATTTTTCAATTTGTTTAAATGGGTCAATTACATTTCCTATTGATTTACTCATTTTATGGCCGTTTTCATCAAGTATCATTCCATGAGCAAAAACCTTTTTAGGAAGGTCAAGCCCAACAGACATTAAAAATACCGGCCAGTAAACCATGTGGAACCATTGAATATCTTTTCCAATTAAATGAACATTACAAGGCCAGAATTTATTTTCCCCACCAATTTTTTGACCTGAAAAATAATTAAAAAGTGCATCAAACCAAACATATGTTACATGAGTTTTATCAAATGGAAGTTCAATTCCCCATTCTAATTTTTCTTTAGTTCTAGAAATTGACAAATCTCTCAAACCTTCTTTTACTCTATTTTTTATTTCAGCTTGCCTAAATTTAGGTGATATAAATTCAGGATTTTCTTCATAAAATTTTAATAATTTTTTTTCGTATTTTGAAAGCTTGAAAAAATAAGATTCTTCTTTAACAAGCTTACACTCAGTTTTATGGTCAGGACAAATTTTTCCCTCAATTAATTCATCTTCACCATAAAATCTCTCACAACCAACACAATATAATCCCTCATAATTTCCTTTGTAAATGTCACCATTATCTTTTGCTTTTTGAAGCATTTCTTGAACAATTTTTTCATGTTTTTCATCAGTTGTTCTTATAAAAAAATCATTTGACAAATTAAGTATTTTAGTTAGCTTTTCAAATTCCTTTGAAATTCCGTCTACAAAATCTTTTGGACTCTTTTTAGCTTTTTGAGCGTTCTCAACAATTTTTTGTCCATGTTCATCCATACCTGTTAAAAAAAAGGTTTCTTTGCCAATAATACGATTCCATCTTGCTAAAACATCAGCAGAAATTTTCTCATATGCATGTCCGAGATGAGGACTTCCTGAGGCATAATCAATTGCTGTTGTAATATAAAACTTATTTTTCATAATAAAATAAAAAGAGAAGATTTTATAAATATAACTTAATTTTTTTCTAAGTATCCACTAGTTGTGCATCTACGATAGCACAGTCCCGTAGTGTACCAGACGCAACTTTTAATCAAAAGTTGCACCAAATGGTGCATCTACGATAGCACAGTCCCGTAGTGTAGTGGACTATCATTGTGGACTCTGGATCCGCAGACCCCAGTTCGAATCTGGGCGGGACTATTAGAGATGAGAGAGTGGAGATTAGGGATTTGAGACTTAATCCTGCCCTTTCAGAGTGTTTTAGTGATTCTAGTTTTGGTTTAAAATATTCTTCTAAGAATTATGAATTTCTAGTAAAAAGTATGTATTTTTTACATGAAAACAAATTTATTAATTGGATTGAGAATAAGTTTTCTAGAAATTATTCTAGAAGTGTTTTAGCTGTTTGGAGAAAAGCTTTAAAGTTTGAAATTAATTCGGTTTTAGATTTTAAAAATTTAATTGGTAAAAAAATTGGAGAGAAATATGGGAGTGTTTCTTTTAGGGTTTGGTTAAACTTTTTAGAAGAATTTGAATTATTACCAGAAGAAATAATTGAAAAATCAAGAAAAAAGATTAAACTGATTAAAAAAACTAATGTTGATAGCTATATTCCAACAAAAATAGAAATTAAAGAAAGCCTTAATAATATAAATCCTCCTCATCTAACACTCTATTCACTTTTTTTAGAGTCGGGATGTAGATATACAGAATTTGAAAAGTTAGTTTTAGAATTTGACATTAAAAAAGTTGAATTTTGTGGCGAGATTGCAATACGTCATTATTTAGCCAAAAAGAGATTGTTTTAAAAGAGTATGGAAAACTAATTATATTTCCTAGGAGTTAGATAAATTTATAAATACTAAAATTGTATGTAAAATATACAAAAAATATACAAAAAAACTACATTTATAAAGAGTCGTGTATTTTTTATATTTAAAAATGGTTAATACTCAAAAAAAACAAGTTCATATTGCTTTTTCAAAAAAAGCTATGGATGAACTTGAAGAGTTAAAAAAAGAATTGGGCTTAAGTTCTATTTCTGATGTAATCAGAAGTAGTGTTTCTCTTACCAAGTTTATTTCTCTTGAAAAAAACAATGGAAATGAAATAATTATCAGAGACAAAAAAAATAAAACCGAAAAAATTGTGGCAACTTTAAGATAAAAAATGACTGATAGAAAGGAAAAAAAAGATGAAACTATTGATTCATTTGAAATTGCTCCCTCTAAATCTTTTTTCATACCAAATAAGTCAAAACCTTATTTAATCGAAAAATTCCATCGAAATGCGCACCTAATTTCAACTTTAATAATAGTAGTATTCTGTTTTTTTCTTATAGAAATTTTAATTAATAATTTCATGTTAATTTTTTTTGACGGGTATGTTTCTAAAGAAATAGAAGTTCCCTCATATCTAGTCTCAATAGCATCAAGCATAATTGGATTTTATATTGGTAGTAGATTTAAATTTTCAGACGAATAAGATGGAACAAGAACTAATTTCTGAGTTAGAAAAACTAAAATCAGAATTTAGTGAAGACATTATTTTATTATACTATAATCCACTAGAAAAAGATTCAATGAAGATTGATGATCCAGATTGGATAAAACATTACCTAGATTTGGTCGAATCTCAAAGAGCAATTGTTATTATTTATGGTCCCGGAGGAAACTTAAATTCTGGAATATTAATCGCACACATATTTAGGAAAAAATTAGACCTCTATACCTGTTTTGTTCCATTTACTTCATGTTCTGCATTAAATTATATTCTTTTAAAATCAGACAAATTATATTTATCTAAAAATTCCAAAATTACTTTAATTGATCCAATTATTGATATTGAAGAAAACGGAGTAATAATCACAGATAGATTAATTAAACTAATAAAACATTCAGATTCAAACGTAGCAGAACTAGCAAGAACACAATTTTGCAGAATTAGAGATTTAGTATTTAAATGTCTAGATGATAAACCCTCTTTGTTTAATTATAAAAAAGATCTGATTCTTACTGAATCTGAACAAAAAGAACAAATTGTAGATATTTTTTTAAATAAGGAAAGTCACTATTCAGAGATTTCTTATAAAGAACTCAAAGAAATGAATTTAAAAGTAAAACTATTATCAGAATCCTCATTAGATGAACCTAAAATTATTTCTTCTTCAAAAAAAATTATAAAATATTGCCAACAAATGGTCGAAGAAAAAAAAGGAAATTTTCTCTTAACAACTACTTCTAATTTAATTGGATACGAACAAAAAATTTTAATTAGAAATTGTTCTTAATTATATTCTAATTACTCGAGCTAAACATTTAAATTTTTCGAATAAGATTCAAAAACTAAGCTTTCTACGTTAATTAATCATTTACCATACAAACACTACTCCCCAATCTCCAATCCCAAATCTCTTCTTGACTCTGGATCCGCAGACCCCAGTTCGAATCTGGGCGGGACTATTTTTTTAGAGATAAAAAAACAAAAGTTTATATAAATACAACAATTCTCAATATAAAATGAAAATGGATGGACATGATACACTAGAACAAATTAGAAAAGAGATTGCAAGAGAAGGAAGCTATAATTTTGAACCAACTCCAGGAGAAATTACTCCTAGAGACAGTACTGAGTATAGAAATGCTATCCTAATGCAAATAACTGAAATTACTTACGCCCCCTCACAAATACCTGAAATTCCTGCTCGAAACCCCATGCCAGACACTAGACGTCAACAATTAGTTGATAAAATATTTTCTTAACTCATTGAAAAACCTGAGTTAAATAATAATTCTCATTTGAATCATAAGCAACTCCAATTCCAGTATAAAAATACTCCCCTAAAATATTTTCTTTATGCGGAAGAGAATCAAGCCACTTATAAACTGCAGCAGATGCAATATCCTCACCAGTTAACAAAACTCCAACATCTGAAACCACACCTTTAGGCATAAAACCAATATTTTCCCCCACACCAGTATAAATCTTAAAATCTGTCTCAACAACCAAATTAACTCCTAAATCTTCGGCCCTCTCATTTGGTCCTTGACCTTCTAAATTTGTGTGATTTAAATAAGAATTCTCTGCCATATCTCGACTATGAAACAATGCAACCTCATGTAGTTTAGGATCCCACTTTAATCTCTGCAAACCTGCTTGCTCTCTTACATCATTAATTTGTTTAAAAACTTCCAATTCAATATTGTCTGTTTTCTTATCCACAAAAGAAACATTTTCCTCATTACTTACAAGATTATATCCTGCACTCTTAGCAAAAAACTTTGACCCCTCACGAATCACCTCAATCCTTTCAGGAATAGTATCTCTATTCTCAATAATATAAAACAGCAAAAAAAACGCCAAAAAAAATATCAGAAACGACTGCATAAAAAACAATATCTTTGAAACTTCCATAATAACATAAAATCAACTCCAGCATTTAAAAACCTAACTAAAAACTAAAAAAGAATAAAGTTTGAAGTTTTTATCAGAACGAGGCGTTTGAAATTGTAGCGTATATCTATACGCAAGAATTCAAACAACAAAGTTATGGTGAAAAATCCAAACTTTATTTAAATTCGAATTTACCTTGATCAGGCAAAATCCATAAGTTCTTCTCTTGTTCATAACCAAGCTCCTCAGCAAGTTCAATCATACCTTCTTTAAGCTGAACATGACCATGAACAGGAACAATATGTTTAGGATGAATCATACCTAAAAGATCTCTGTGATCATCTCTAGAAGCATGTCCTGAAACGTGAATATCCTTGAAAATCTTACATCTAAAAGCTTCCAATTTAGCATCAAGAACCTGCCTAGCTTCAATATTTACTTGAGTTGGAATAACTTCTGAAGAGAAAACAATCTTATCATCTTCTTTCAATTCATAAGGAGTTCTTCCTTCTGCAATCTTAGACAAAACAGCATTTGGTTCACCTTGGTGACCAGTACAAACAACAATATAATCTTTCTTATTCTTATTAATTGTATCAAGCCATTTATTGATTTCAGCAGGAGTCTCAGCAATAGTAACGCCTTTTGCTCTAAAATCAATAATTCCTGCATTCTTTGCAGCTTTCGTATATTTTGCAATACTTCTACCTAAGAAAATCAACTTTCTTCCAAGTTCTTGTGTTAACTCCATAATTGACTTAAGCCTAGTAATGTGAGATGCAAAAGTTGTAATAATCACTCCCTGAGTATTTACAATATCAGTCTCAATGAAAATATCTCTAAGCATTTCTTTTACAACAATTTCTGATAAAGTCTTTCTTTTAAGATTACTTCTAACAGAATCAACTACCAAAAGTTTAATTCCTTCCTTATCAAGTTCTCTAAGTCTTTCATAATTTGTTCTTTGACCTAAACCAGGCCTATTGTCAAACTTAAAATCGTTAGCGTACATAACAATTCCTTCTTTTGTATGAAGTGCAGCAATTGCACTTTGGGGAGTTGAATGAGTAACATTAACAAACTCAACTTTCAAATCCGGAGTAATTTCAACAATAGAATTAACATTCACTTTGATGAACTTATTTTTCAAAGGAGCAACAACATTTCGTTGAGATTTCATCAAAACTTTCAAAACCTCAATTGTAAAAGGAGTCCCATAAATCGGACAATTAAACAATGAAGCTAAGTACTGAACACCTCCAACATGATCAAGATGTGCATGTGTTACAATAATTGCTTTAATCTTATCCTTTTTCTCCATAATCATTTTAGGGTCCGCAACGATATTTTTTTCTATCATTTCTTCAATTCCCATCTTGTCAACTTCATCATTATATAATACCAAGTTGCTAAGCTGTAGACCCATATCACAAATAACTATGTCTTCACCAACTTCAAAAGCCATCATATTCCTTCCGGCTTCATCTACACCACCAAGTGTATACATATTTACCATTTTTCTTAAATAAACAGCAGAATTAGAACTAATTTCACTTTTCTACTTCTCATACCCGCCTGCCTATATCTTTAAGCACCAAAGTCCAAGCTAAAAGCAAAAATCAAAATTAGTTTAGCTCTAAATTCTAACCTAACTATTAGTATTATATGAGTATTTATAAAACTTTGGCATACGTAAAACTTTGTCATTATGCAAAACTTTTTTCCTCAGAACAAACAAACTGGCAAGATTTGATTTGTGAGTATGGGGGAGAAATTACAAGATTTTATAATGATTTATTGTAAACAACAATAAAATGACAGTTTACAAAGTATTACTCTCAATATTTGGCTATAACGCTAATGAACAGCCGAACAATTTAATAGAAGAAAGCCCAAACTCACAAAGCCCAAGAAGAGATTGGAGATATGACACAACAAGAATAATTCGAAGAGACCAAACAGGCACAAGATACGGAATAGACCCAAACAAAACCACTCAAAAAATGCAAGTTCCTCCAAAAAGAAGAACACTTGATTCCAGACTTGCAGCACTAGTCCCAAAATAATTTCCAACTAAAAATTTATAAACATCTTATTCTTTAAAATTCTATGAACGAGCCAGAAAGAGTAACTCCAATGATGAGACAATTTCTCGACTTGAAAAAAGAATACTCGGATTGTGTTCTCTTATTTCGTGCAGGAGACTTTTACGAAACCTTTTTTGACGATGCAAAAATCGCATCAAAAGTTTTAGACATAACACTCACAAAAAGAGCAGACATTCCAATGGCGGGAGTACCATTTCACTCCATAATGCCCTACATAAAAAAACTGCTCGACAACAACTACAAAGTTGCAATCTGTGACCAACTCGAAGACCCAAAACAAGCTAAAGGATTAGTAAAAAGAGGAATCACACGAATTTTAACTCCCGGAACAATTCTTGAAGATGAATACCTCTCCTCAAATGATAACAATTTCATCATGTGCATTTATCCTCCAAAAGACATCTCAGAAAATTACGGTATCGCAATAGTCGACATAACAACAGGAGAATTTTTAACCTCCCAAGCAAGAAACTTAGACGATGTAAAAACCGCAATAAAAAAATATTCTCCAAACGAAATAATCTTAAAAGAAAAATCACCAAAACAACTAACCTCATACATTGCCTCGCAGGACATTTACTTCAACTACCTCTCCGATGTCAGATTCAACAAAATTTATGCAAACGAAATTCTAAAAAAACAATTTGGTTTAAACTCAGAAGAACTCGGCCTTAAAGAAAAAGAATTCGCATGTATTGCAAGTGGTGCTCTTCTATTCTACATCTACAAACTCCAAAAACTCGACCTCTCCCACATAAACAAAATCTCATACTACACACTAACCGAAAACATGATTCTCGACTCAATCAGTCTCAGAAACTTAGAAATCACAGAAAACCTTTTCCTAAAAGACAAATCAAAAACTCTGTATGGAATATTAAACAAAACAAAAACAGCCTCAGGTGCACGACTTTTAAAAAAACATCTAACAGAACCCCTAACAAATCAAAAACAAATCGAAGAAAGACTCGACTCCATTCAAGAACTCTCAAACTACAACATTGAAAGAAATGAAATAATGCAAAACCTCGAAGAATTCTCTGATATTGAAAGAATCATCTCCAGAATAAGTTCAGGAATAGCAAATCCTCGAGACTTAAACGCTTTAAGAATCGGACTCTCTAAAATGCCCGAAATCTTGCAAACTCTAACTCACCTAAACACAAAACTAATTCAAGAAATAAAAAAACTCGAAACCTTCCCAGAAATTTGTAACCTTCTCGAAAACGCAATTACTGAAAATGCTCCCGCACACACTAGAGACATAGGTTACATAAAACCAACTTACAACGAAAAATTAGCAGAACTCCATCAACTTGCTTTCAACTCAAAAGATTTCCTCTCAGAACTTGAAGAAACCGAAAGACTCAGAACAGGGATTACAACCCTAAAAATTAAATACAACAAAATCTTCGGATACTTTATAGAAATTCCAAGAACACAAAGCTCAAAAGTTCCAACCGACTATATCCCAACTCAAACTCTTGCAAACAACCAAAGATATACAAAACCAGAACTAAAAGAAAAAGAAGGACTCATTGCAAGTGCTGAAGAAAAAATCAAAGCACTCGAAATTCAAATCTTTAACGACATTTGCCTAAAAATAAAAATGAAAACAAAACGATTTCAAGAAATGGCAAAGAAAATTGCCCAACTTGACGTTCTTTGTTCAAATAGTTATATCGCACAAATTCATGACTACAAAAGACCAAAATTCTCAAAAACAGAAACAAAAGTTCTAATGGGAAGAAACCCACTCGTTGAAAGATTTGTTGACCATTACGTTCCAAACGATACAATCTTCACAAACGAAGACAAAGTAAAAATAATCACAGGACCCAATATGTCTGGGAAATCAACATACCTCAGACAAAACGCACTAATCTCAATCATGGCTCAAGCAGGAATGTTTATCCCAGCTGAGTCTGCAATCCTAAAAATCTACGATAGAATTTTCACAAGAATTGGTGCTCATGATGAACTCTCACAAGGTCAATCAACATTTATGGTAGAAATGAGTGAAACTGCAAACATCCTAAATAACACAACAGAAAAATCCCTAGTCCTCCTAGATGAAATCGGAAGAGGAACCTCAACATATGATGGTCTTGCAATAGCCTGGGCAGTTGTAGAAGATTTAAACGATAAAAAAACCGACACAATATTTGCAACTCACTATCACCAACTAAACAAACTTCAAGACTTTTACGAAGGAATTGTAAACTACCAAGTTTTAGTTAGAGAAGAAGGCGAAGAAATAGAATTCATCCACAAAATCATAAAAGGCGGAACAGATAAAAGTTACGGAATTTACGTTGGAAAAATTGCAGGAATTCCCCAAAAAGTTTTAGATAGAGCAAAAGACATCCAACTCAATATTGAAGAAAAAGAAGAAATCAAAATAAGTCAAAAAATAATTCCAAAAAAACCCATTAAAAAAACTGATTCTACTTCTACAAAACTCGACAAATTTCTCTAAAATTGTATGATGCCTAGTTTTTAAATGGTAACCACACAGAGAAAGGTTTTTAAATAAGAAAAATCTACTATTTGTAAGATGAAGGATAAATTAATGAAATTTATTGGGAAAAAACCCGTTTCAGAACACAAACTACCGGAAGAGTATACTACAAAAGACATAAAAGAATTACTTAAAGAAAATGAAAAATTAAAAACACAAACTTCCGAAAAATTGCTTGAATGCTTTCAGACAAGAAGAAGCATACATAAATTTGAAACCGAAAAAAAAGTCCCTTGGAAAGATATCTATAAAATAATTGAAGCAGGTTCGGGGGCGCCTGCGGCAGGAAATGTTCAAAACTACCAATTCATAGTTGTCTCAGACCCAACAACAAAAAGAGAAATAGGAAATAGATTCGGGCAACAATATTGGATTTCTGATGCTTCAACATTAATTCTAGTGCTTCGTGATGATTATCATTTAAGAAAAATGTTTCCAGAATCAGGAGAAAAACTCTGCATACAAAACATCTCTGTAGTAGTTGAAAATATGTTAATGGCCGCCCATATTATGGGTTATGGTTCATGTTGGGTTGCCGCAAATGATACTCAATTAGTTAAAGATTACTTAGAAATTCCTGCCGAAATATACTTAGAAACAATCCTACCTGTAGGATACTCACTCGAAATACCAAAAATCAAAAAAGAAGACATAGTCTCAAAAATAGATTTTGATAAATTTGGCAATAAAGTGAGGAAATAAACAATGAGCAAACAATTCATTCTAAAACACTTACAAAAAATCTTTGTAAGAAATAAAATTTTTTTTACAGAAAATGGTATTTACTTTTGTGGATACCCCATGTTTGTAATTCCTTTAAATCTTTTTGCAGACTTCCACGAAAAATTATTTAACCAACTTGGAAAAGAAAAAACTGAAAAAACATTATTTTTACTGGGCAAATTACAAGGTTGGGCAATTCAAAATTTCTTCAAAAGATTTAACATCATTCCAAATCAAAAATATCTAGACTTTTATGTCGAACAGCTTTCAAGACTAAGTCTTGGAAGACTAGAAATATTAGACATAAAAATTGTAAATCAGGGAGGGAGAGGAATTATATACTCTAATATTCGGGACATTTTCACAAATAACAAAAAAAACAAAAATTTTACAGACAAATATTTAGAAGGGTGTATAATGGGTTTTTCAAATTATCTTTTTAACTCATACAAAACAGACTATAAACTCTCGGACTTTAAAAATGAAAGCTATTTACTAACAGGATTTGAAAATCAAAAATATAGCCCAGACGAACTAGAAAAATACCTCCTTAAAAAATTTAATGAATTAAATAGCAATATAAACCTATATAATTATGGAGAAAAAATTCAAAAAAAAAATATTACTTTATTTGAGTTATTAAAAAGAAAACAGAAAAACATTTTCGAAATCAAATCTGAAGGAACATTTATTTTTGATGAACTACATTTCTTTACAGGTTTTTGGGTTTTTATTCACTTTTCTGAAATCTTTCTTCAAATTGATGCTAAAACTTCCGAAACGCTTTTTAATCTCGGAAAAAAACATTGTCAATTTCTAATAGAAAAAATAGGAAAAAACATCGAAAAAAATACTGATTTATATCTACAATTATTCTCTTTAACAGGAATGGGAAAAATCAATTTAATGACAAAAAATACAAACAATACAAAAAAATTTCGAATCTCACTCCTAAATCCTATTTACACCAAAATCTATCATATCATGTACCCAGAATCAGAATTTAAAGATAATAATTTTTATATTGAAGGATTTTTAACTCTATTGTTTTCAAATCTTTTAAAAAAAAATTGTAAAGTAACTCCAATTAAACAAAAGAATAACTTTTTGAATTCAGTATTGTTTGAAATTGAAGTTAAATAAAACAAAAATTGACAAATTTGAGTTATTAGCGCCTAAATGATGGAGTATTTACCACTCAAATTTTCCAATGTCAATTTTTGGTCATTCCTTAGAATACATTCCATCCCCAACTTAAAAGTTGGGTATTCGAAGAAATAAATTCTAAAATTCTTAAAAAATTAACTTCTATTTAGAATCTCTTCAACTAAAGAATTGTCCCTATGACCAATTAAGTGTATCTCTTCTTTTTCAGAAGGAATAAATCTATGACTCAAATTAGCAATTACAGCAATATTTTTTTCTGGAACCCCACAATCTCCACAAAGTGTTTGACAATAATGTTCTGGAAGCTTATTATTTACAACCCCAATGTGTTGATCATCTCCAGCATAAATTAAGTGCTCATTTCCTGTAGAATGATAATTTTCAGCAATACTAGGGAAATTCCATAACAGCGAGACAAAATCTTCAATAGAGTTAGCACAATTCATAGCAAGATATCTTGGATTTTTCATAAATGCTCCAAAATCAATTTCTGAACCCCCACCATCACAAAATGGAAGATAACGTCTGGCAATAAAATCACTAAACAATGGATTTTCGTCAGCTCTTTGTTGATTAAAAGCGCAAAGTTTTTTTGCAATTATAGAATTACCTCTTGGAAGCCACTTAAGTAAATGATACGAAAATGATGAGAGTTTCTTACGAACTTCATCTGATGGAGCAATAGGAGAACCAAAAGCAATAGTTGCACCATAAGGATAATCTTCTCTTCCACTAGCAATCAAGGCATTTGTTCCTCCCAAACTATGGCCAAGACAAATTAAATTCTCAAGTCCTTGCTGACTCCGATATTCTCTTCCAACTTCAACAATATCATCCTCCCACTCTTTCTGAAAAGGTTTTCCCGAACTACTTCCATATCCTTGTTGATCATACAAAAAAACTCTATGTCCTTCTTTTGAAAGTTTTGTAGCAATTTCAAATCCTGTTTCTCTTGGAGCACCCAACCCTTGCACATAAACATAACCAGTACCAGAAGGATTAGAAGGAGAAAATTCGCTACAATATAATCTATTTCCCCTTGAAGTTTCAACCCAAAAATTAGGCCTAAAATCAACTCCTTCCAAAGTCAAACCAACCATATCTAAAACTTGAGAATAATACTTATTTTCATCCATAATTTTATGTTATTACTTGGCAGTCGTAATTTATAAATCTTTCGAAATAAAATTAAATAAAATTTTCTTATCCTTATCCAGTACAGCCAATTTAGGCACTTTAATCTGTGTATTATTTTTTACATGTTCTGAATAAAAATGCCTAATCTTAAAAAAACTACCTTCTGAAAGCTTAATAACTCTCAAAGGCAATAATCTCTCAGATTTTCTTTTGCCAGCATACTCAATATTCTCTTTTCTCAAATTTTTATCCAAAAAATCCTCAATTTCGCAAATAATTTGCCTATTAACCTCGCCCATAAACTCAATCCCATAAGCATAATAAAAAAACTCACCTTTCTGAAGAGGAATAGCAAAAAATGTTTTAAACTCAAAACCAAGTTTCTCGCTCGCCTTTTTCATAGAATCAACAATTTCCCACTCCGTAATTTTCTCTCCCGTAACAGAAGAAACATATTTCCCCTTCTGCAAAAACTCAATCTTTGGGGTCTTATTCTCAAAACCATTCACTCTCACAATATCATCCATAAAATACCTAAATAAACCATTCTCACTTGTAACTAAAACATAATATTTTTCTCCCTTTTTCAATTCATGTGCAAGATAAGTTTTTGCCCTCTTTTGATGTTTTTCATAATCCTTAACACCCATAAACTCAAAAAACCCATAATCTATACTCAAAACCTCAGAATTTCGGTTTGTGATAGTCGTAAATCTTCCTTCAGATGCCAAAAATCCAATTTCATAAATTTCAACTAAATCCCCATAAAAAAAAGGTAAATGAGTCAAATAAGTCTTCACTGAACCTCCAGTCCAACAACCAATAACCTCAAGATTTGGAAAAATATGTTTCGGCAATAAAACTTTATTCTCAGAAATTAAGTTTTTTAACTTCAAATAAATGCTTCGGTTTTTAAAACTTTTAAACTTTGCATTAATTTTTCTACGAATTTTTGTCGAAAGGTTATACTTCTTATCATCTAAAGCGCAAATTTTATTTTTCTTAAAATCATTTAAGAAATCATACTTTTTTTTATTAATTAATTCTCCCACATAAACAAAAGTACTGGGATTAGGCGAAACCATCTTTTTTATATTCCCTTTTATTCCAAAAATAACCGAGAGATAATATTTTAATTCATAATCCTCAATTTCGCTTATCTCCTCAGGAATAGCATAAAGCATTTTTATTGGCAAGGGTTGTATTTCATGTAAAAGACCACTAATTGAACCACAATTTACTCCCGAAATTGATTTCTCCTCATCAGGTTTTGAAACAAAATTAATAATTGAATTTGGTGTAACATAAATATCAGGATGATTTTCAAAAATAACATTCGTCCAAATTTTCCAAGCACTAACTCTTTTATTTATAAGATTTTTAGTAACTGGAATATACTTTGGGTAATTTGTAGTTCCCGAACTTTTCGCATAAAATACAACCTCTTTTGAAGTTAAACAATATTTTTGACCGCCTAACATTTTATCAACATAAGGTTTTAAATCTGAATAATCATTAACAGGAACATTCTTTTTAAAATCCTCATAAGATTTTATATCCTTAAACTTATGCTCAACACCATACTCACAATCTTTGTTTAACTCAATAATTTCAAATAAATTCTTTTCCTGAACATTCTTACACCTAGAAGTCATCTGCAAAAACTTCTTTCTATATTTAGATGCGATATGTCTTTGTATAAAATGAAACTTATGTAATAAAAAAGTAGAAAAACTATGTAATAATTTCATTTTCCCATATACCCAATAACCTCCAAAGAACTCGTATTAATAAAATCAACAGGAGTGACAGTATTAATGTCTTCTGTTTCTACTACCTTAACACCAATTCTAGAAAAAATTAGAGCAATTATTTCTGAACAAAAAACTCCTTTCAGTTTTCTAAAAGGATTTTTTAGCCTCTTCACCAAATTATTACTATTTGCCCTAAACATATAACCAACTAACTTCAAAAAAGAGTACCTTAAGTTAATACTGCCCTCCATAAGCTCCTTCAATTCTTTTTTCTGTATTAAAGGGATTGGTTTCTTTAACCTTAAAACAAAATAAATTGTCCCTTTTTTTAATTCCAACAAATTAATTTCTGTTCGCCTAAAATTATAAGCATTTGCTTCAAAGACAAATACTTTATTGTCCTCAATCTTGTAGATTAAAGAACTATGAATTATAGGGCTTTTCAAAATTCTATTAATAATTCTAACAAAATAATTTGAATTTTTCATATTTTTCCTTTGAAGAAGAATAATGTCTCCAAATTTTAATTCATGGTAAGTTATTTTCTTATAACTTTCAATATTTAAAGAATACTTATAGGTTTCATACTTTCTAATTGAACTCTCAATAAAACCGATAATTGATTTAATCTCGGAAATTATATTATTGAATTCAACCTTTTTATGAACTAGATCAGTATATGTCATACTCTCAAAAAACTCCAAAAGTTTCATAAGTTCAATATTCAATACTTCAATTTTTTTAATTTCGTGAAAAACCAAGTCCGAAATATTTTTTTTAGGCAAAAAACTAACAAAGGAACCTTTATATTGTATAATTACAGAATTTAATTTATAAAAATCTTTATTAAGTAAAAAAACCATTTTCTGTACTTTATTAATATTCCTTTCTTTCTGTTTAATAAGATTATAAGTCCAATCACGTAAAGTTAAAGAAACAAGAAAAGGGTTTTGTTTTAATCTTTTCCTCTCAAGTGCTAAAAATTGTAGAATTACTTTTTCAAATTTTGGATATAATTTGTTAAAATGTGTCTCAAGAGCAATAATTTCCTTCCTAATTTTCCTTAAAAAGGCATTATTTTTACCTATATCCATAAAATATTAATATAATATTATATTTTATATTTTTTTATTCACTTCTTGGGGAAAGAAACATACCAATTTTTGAAAATAAAATGAGAAAATTATACGAAATACAACTAAAAAAGTGAAAAATTTAGGTTAAGTTTATAAATAATCTCCACTATATAGTAAAATATGGGTAAAATCTTAAACTTGAAAAGTGTTAGTGATGACAAAGTAAATATCACACTTGAACTTACGCAAAAGGAAGTTCAATGGTTACAAGGGAATTTGGATAAAATGCATCTGTTTTCGGAAAATAATCTGGACACAGAAACACGTTTAGTGCAAAGAGGTAAAAGAGAATCAACTAAATACATACTTTTACCAAGAGAATTCAGAAGCGGAGTAATTCCTTCTAATAGTATTCCGTGTACAAAAATAGAGACAAAAACAAAAAACATCTTTATTTTTGCAGCAAACAAATACGGAGCAGCAGGGGGAGATAAGGATGACTAGAATCAAGACTCACATCCCAGGATTTGACGAACTTATCGGAGGAGGATTCCCCCAAAATGCCACAATCCTGCTAAATGGTGGGCCTGGAACTGGTAAAACAATTTTTTCTCTGCAATACTTATACAATTCAGTTACAAAAGATAAAAAAAACGTTATTTATTTTACATTTGAAGAAAAAAAGAGAGCATTATTTGAACAAGCAGCTCAATTTGGCTGGGACTTGGAAAAACTTGAAAAACAAGGAAAATTCAGAATAATTTCAATCGGAAGCGAAGATATTTCAAAAAATACAATGAATGATGTTATCGAAATTATTGAAAACACAAGAGCTACACGAATTGTTGTCGACTCATTATCAACACTATCCTTTTTAGTTCCAGAAAATACTATAAATGGTAGAATCAGCGATAGCCAAATTAAAAAGTTCCTATACTCATTTATCACTTCAATCAAATCACATTCAAGAGTAACTACTCTTTTCATCTCACAAAAAGATGAAGAATTAGTTTCAAACCTTGCAAGTTATATTTGTGATGGAGTAATCAATATTGAGTATGAAAGTTTAGGGGGAGACTATTCCAGAAACCTGACAGTTAGAAAAATGAGACAGGTTAAAAATAATGAAGATCTTCATCCAATGGAAATCTCAAAAGAAGGAGTTGTTATTCATAATTTAGAATAATTTAAAATATGAAAGCCCAAAACTTTAACTTTAACTTTAACAATGGATTATTATTTCACAATGGAATACAGTTCTCCCTAATTAGAGTAAACTCTTTTTTAATAATACTTAAAGAAATCATAGAAACGGAAAAACCCGAATTTGTTAAAAAAATTTTCAGAGACTCTGGAAAAGTTGATTCATATATTCTTGCAACAAAAATTAATAAAGCTAAAAAATCCCAAATAGAGAAAATAAGAATGTATCTGGAGATAATGAATTCTGTAGGACTTGGAAAATTTGAATTAAAACTTATTACAAAGAATAGCCTAGTAATTGTATTAGACAAAATTTTTCTTACCAATAAGTATTATATGATATATAATAAAAAACCAGAAGTCATGTTTGCAGAAATTGTGGCAGGATTTCTAGAATATTTCTTAAAATTTCTACTTAAAAGAGAAACACAATGTACATATGAAAAAGCACTCGGGAAAAGAATAACATTTAAAATTAATTTAGGGAAAAAAATAAAAATTGAAAATCTAGAACAATATCAATATCCTAAAATAAGAAAAAGCTCAAACATTAACACCCTTACAACTAGAATTATAATAAATAAAAATCTAAAATATGATAGAGACCATTTAAAATTATTTAATTTTTATACTATCAAGTTACCATTTTATTGGATTTTGTCACTATTTTCATTTTTAGACATAAAGAAATACGACGAATTTTTTGAAATCCTAGGTTATTCTCAAGCCAAAAGTGCAATAATGATTCAGAAAAGTGTATATGGTTTTAATAAAATAAACTCCTCGGAGTTATTTGATTTAATCTGTCTGCAATCTGAAATAATAGGTTTAGGAAAAATCGAGTATGACCACGATAAACATTTAATTAAAATTAATAATAATTTTAAAAAATATTTAAAAGATGGATTAATAGGAGTAAAATTGTATGACAAATATTTATATAGCTTAATAAGAGGAGCACATAAGATTATTTATAATAAAGATATAAATATCATCTCTTTAGATAAATTAAATCCTATATCAAAAGAAAAAAAATATAATAAGGAAAAAGAAGAAACAATTTATGAAAATATTAACAAAAATTTATTTTATTAATGCCTCTGAATCCTCTCTCCAAATAAATTAAAAAAATAGTCGCTTGGTTCTTCTGAAATATTCCAAGCAGATAAATTCCAAAATGGACCTTTGCCTCCAAATTTCCCCCTACTAATTAAATGAATATTTCCAAATTTACTATACTTTTTATAATGTCTATCTATTGATTCAAAAAAAACCCAAGTATATCCTAAAACATATTTGGAGAGGTTATACAATGACGCAAATATGTCTAACCCATCTCCCCCGGGAGATACTGAAACATATCTAGACCATTCTGCTTTTTTGCCTTGAAAATCCTCCAAACGATACTCAGTTTTAAAATTTTCTTCATAATTTTTATATTGGTAAGTATCTTTTATTATTCTTGCTGAAGCCGTAATTCTTTTTTTTCTCATAGTAAATAAATGTAAAGAATCCAAATCAAAATCATCAACTTCAAAACTTGGAAATCCTCCACCAAATATTTCTTGATATCCCTCATTCGAATAAACTCTCCTCCTTATCTTAAATACCCTTAACAAAGTTGCAGGGTCTGAGACAACCTCCACATTTTCAGGAAAAACATGCCTAGCAATATTCTTTGCAGATTCATAATTATAACCTAGAAGGGTAATTTTTAATAATCTCTCCTCTTCTTTTTTCAAAGCTTTGTTTGGATCACAAGCAATACCAACATAATAGTCCATTAACCTATCCATCTCTGCTTCGAGACCATTTTTTCTAACATACTCATATAATTCCCCGCTATCTTCAAAATCAGAATTATCAGCCCCCTTCATTTTCAATAACCTCTAAGAAATATGGGCCCACTATAATGTTCAACTGGCTCAAAATCAGAATTTATTCTAGAAACTCTTCTAGTTGCAGAAGAACTACTCCCCGAACTAAATTCACCCAATAACACATATAGCAGTTCATCACTTATTTCTCTCATTCCAAGATACGGAAATTTCTCATCTATATCTTCTTCTTCAAAATCTGAAGAATCTACAAATAGTGACTGTGCCATTTTAGGAACTACCTCAATCCTTTGCATTTGCTTTAAATCGTTATCTCCAATAATTAATGTGTCAGCTAATCCTCTTCCTATCGTACGTGGAAAATCATAATCATTACTAGGTAAATGATATAAATGCTCAAATTGTAATTCATTTCTATTTCTTGAGGAAGATAAAACATTGTAATATGAGTCATTTCCTGCAATATATGATACAATCATAACTGGAACATATCTTCCAGTGCCTTTTTCTGAATCTCCCAAATCTAAAAACCCGACCAAGTTTTGAATTCTCCTATTTAAAACTAAATTTTCATAATGTTCTACAAATTCTAGGGGAGAGCGACTATAACTATTTAAAAAATAACCATCACAATTCGATAAAAAAAAATTCGCCCCCTTTGAAATAATTTCTGACCAGAGACCCATTAAATTTTTAATTCTACCATCTAAATCCCTATATTGTTGCTCATAAGACTCTCGATATCTAGAATTTCTAAACTTCAGAGACAATATCATTTTCTCTAAAAAAGATAATTCTGCAGGAGATTTCCTGCCAATATTGGTTTTAATCCAGCCTTCAACGTCAAAACCATTAAAATCATTAATTCCCCCATTCAAATTCAAAAAAACAAAATTTAAATTCTCTTTTCCCTTCTCTTCTCCAGATTTTAATGTGATAAATGAATTTGGTATAGGCCTTAGAGGACCACCATATTTTCCCAAAACATCATTGATAGAGGCAAACGGACAATTCATTTTTCTTACTATAGATTAGTAAAGACTCTATATATATAAAGATTACCATACAAAAAACAAAGAATTTTATCCGAAAAATAAAATTTTTACATTTAATTTGTCTTTAAACTAGGATAAGCAGCATTAAAAAGACCAATATTTTGTTCTAATTTAATTCTCAAGGGAGAAACAAACTTAATTATTTCATCAGCAACACCCATTTTCAAATCAATTGACTTTAATTCCTGCTTTTCAAAAGCTTTCTCTAAATCTTTATAACTTTTAAAAATAATCTTTCCACCATATTGTTCAGGCCTATTTATTACAAAATCTTCGTCTTTTTCTTCCAATTCTCTAAAAATCAAAAATCTCATCAACGCAAGAAGACCATTTCCTTCTACTTGTCCATCAACACAATAAGCTTTATTAATTTTCTTTCTAATTTGCTTATCAGTATCAAAAAAATCTATTTTTGAATTTGGTTCAGAAGAAGACATTTTTCCACTCTCCCCAAGTCCTGGAACTAAAGGATTCATCAAATAAGCTTTCTTCTCATAACCAATTTTGTCCATAAAATCTCTTGAAAGCATAAAAATTTTTCTCTGGTCAACACCACCAAATTGAATATCAACCCCCAAATACTCTTCATCAAGAGCTTGCAGAATTGGATACAAAAGACCACTCAATTTTGGATTATCTGTTTGTTTTACTACTTCGGCCCCTGCATGCTGGGCACCTTTTGTAGTCATAATCGCAGACAATTTATACATATCAAGAGTATATCTCTCAGAAAGCTGGAAATCTGTCCCTTTAACAAATTTTAATTTGTCTAAAGGCACTTCAACCAACTTTAACATCTCTTTTATCAAAAACTCATAAAATCTAGTTCTATATTCAAGTAATTCCCATGTTGATTTCATATTGTCTAAGTATGCATGTAAATTAGCAAAAAGAATAGTAACTTCACAACCGGCTTTCAAAAAATCAGCAATTTTATACAAAGGCACAAAATAACCCAAATGTGGTACCCCCGTAGGAGTTGTCCCCCAATAAATCTTCAAATCTCTCTTCTTCAAAATAGAACTTACTTTTTCTTCATCAATTACTTCTTGTATATTTCTAGTAATCATGTTCAACTTTTCTTCAGTTTTCATAATTTTATTATTTTTTATCCATTTATTAAGTTTA
>CAZLRR010000007.1:0-40317 GCA_964562045.1 uncultured Methanosarcinales archaeon | reverse complement strand
TTGACATTAAAACAGGTTTTTTGTGTAATAATAATTGTTTATTTTGTGTCCAAGCCCATAATAAGCTAAAAGGAAACAGAGAATTAGATTTAATTAAGTCTGATTTAGTTGAGTCAAGAAAACGTTGTGAAGGTGTAGTTTTAACTGGAGGAGAAGTGACAATAAGGCCAGATTTCTTAGAGATAGTACGATTTGCAAAAGATTTAAACTATAAAGTAATTCAAATTCAAACAAATGCGAGAATGTTTTCAAATTTAGATTTTTGTAAAAAAACAATTCTGGCTGGAGCTACAGAGTTTTCTCCCGCTTTGCATGGTTATAATGCTAAACAGCACAATGATTTAACGCGAGCAGAAAGTTTTAATCAAACTCTAAAGGCAATAATAAATTTAAAAACATTAGGTGCAAAAGTTATTACAAATACAGTTATTGTGAAACAAAATTACAAAGATTTGCCAAAAATTGCAGAACTTTTAGTAAAGTTAAAAGTTGATCAATTTCAGTTAGCTTTTATACACGCAATTGGAAATGCAAAAGAGAATACTTTAGATTTAATACCAAAATTCACAGAAGTAATTCCATATGTCAAGAAAGCTTTAGATATAGGAATTCAAGGGAATTTAAATGTTATGGTTGAAGCAATTCCATTATGTTTAATGCAAGAATATGAAGATTTTGTTTCAGAAAAATATATCCCAGATACCGAAATAAAAGGTTTATTACAACAAAATATAGGAGATTATAAAAAACAACGTATTGAGTTAGGAAAAACCAAATTTCCTCAATGTGTAGATTGTAAATATGATAATATTTGTGAGGGGCCGTGGAAAGAATATCCACAATATTATGGAATGGAGGAATTTAAACCTGTAAAATGAATCGAACATATGTTCCTGTGATATATGATTGTAACGACAATTGTATTTCTTGTCCTGTTCCACGAAAAGGACAAAGAGAAAATCCTACTTATGAAGATATAATTAAAGAAGTTGATGAAATAAAAAACCATTCAAATCATATTGAATTTAATGGAGGAGAACCAACAATTAGAAAGGATTTACTTAAGATATTATATTATGCAGACACAAAAGGATTTAATGAAATAACTTTACTAACTAATGCACGTCTATTTTTTTATGAAGAGATTGTCAAAAAATTTGCAAAAATTTCTAATTTGAAAATCGATACCACCCTATATGGTTCAACAAGTATTGTTCATGATTCAATAACAAGAACTCCAAATACATTTAATTTCAAAGTAAAAGGTATTCAAAATTTATTAAAATATGGAATTCCTGTAGAATTAAGAGTTTTAGTACATAAGATGAACTATTTAGACTTTGAAAATATTATTAATCTAATTATTGATAAATTTCCTCAAAAGGAACTTTTAAGAATTGTAATAATGAATCCAAAACTAACTGCAACTGCTTGGCAAAATAGAAATGCTGTTGGAATGAAACTTAGTGAAATTGCAAAATATTTAGAAAAACCAATTCAAAACTTAAATTCTAGGGGTTATAATGTTAATTTATACCACTTTCCGCAATGCATACTAACTGAAAATATAAGACCTTATTCTAGAGGACAGACCTCATCCCAACCCGAAATCAAATTCCTAAATACTTGTGAAGAGTGTAAATATAGAAAAAATTGTTCCGGAGTTTGGAGCAGTTATCTTGCACATTTTGGTGAAAATGAATTTAATCCAATTTTAGAAATTCAAGAATTAATAAATCATATTTCTATAGACGATGAATTCTTCTTAGATAAATTATACTATCTCTTTGGTTTTAAAGATGTATTAAGGCTAGAAAAGAAATATTACTCTACTACTAAAGACATGTTAAAAGGACTATCTGACCAATACGAGGAGGACCAAAATTTCATTTATGTTTCAAAAGACAATAAAAAAAGTAATAAAGCAAAAAAAATCACAAGTGATTTGAAAAAGTTTTCGGGAAATTATGAAAAGGAATCAAAATTAAATATTGAAATTGCAAACCTTTATGGATATCCAATTTGTTGTGCAAAATCATTTAATGATATGGATTTTTCTAATGATAAAGATATAAAATATAAAGAGGAAATTTTTAAATTTAAATACAAAGATTATGAATTAAATACAATCCATTATCCATGTAAATCTAATTGTGAAAAAACCAAAGAAATACAAAAAAGGTTTAAAAAATTATTTGAAAAATATTTTATAAAAAATGAAAATTAAAAAAACTGTCATCTTTGTAGGATATGAATGTAATAACCTTTGCACATTTTGTCTCAACTCTAATAAAAGAGGAAAAATTCCTAAAAAATCAACAGAAGAAGTTTATCAAGACATTATAAATGCAAAAAAGGATGGCACATCATACCTCGAGTTTATTGGGGGAGAAACTACAATTAGACCCGATTTTTTCAGAATATTAGATTTTGCAAATAAACTTAAATTTGAAACAATAATGATTGCAACGAACGGAAGAATGTTCTCAGACGAAAAGTTCGCCAGAAAAGCTTTAGAACTGGGTTTAAACCATATTGTTTTCTCAATTCATGGACATAATGAAGAATTGCATGATTCCTTAACTCTTGCTAATGGAAGTTTTTCTCAAATGATAAAAGGAATTAAAAATTTAAAAAAATTAGGATTTGAAAACATAGGTTCAAATACTACAATTGTTAAACAAAACTATACTTTTTTGCCCGAAATTGCAGATTTAATTGATAGTCTAGGAATCTCAAATTCAGAATTTATTTTTGTTGACCCAAATCAAGGAGCACCAAAAGATAATTTTGATGAAATTGTTCCAACCTTTGAAGAAACAAGTCCTTATATCAATGAGATATTAAAATTTGGCAAACAAAAAAATAAAACTCATTGGACAATAAGGTATTACCCCCTATGTTATATAGAATCCAAGTTTCATGATATGGTAAGCGAAATCCAAGAAGTAAATAGATTTGAATTAAAACATATTGCAAAAGATTTTATTAATAGGGATGTATTCAAAGGAAGAAAAGAAGTTGGTAAAATCAAAACAGAAAAATGTAACACTTGTCCACATATAAATTATTGTGAAGGGTTTTGGAAAGAATATGTTATACGGAGACAATTAAAATGAAAAAAAAAATATTTTTCCTATCAACTGAAAATGGATGTAATAATAATTGTATTGGTTGTGCAGATAATAATTTTAACAGACATAAAAATAAAAATGGTAGATCTCTTAATGAAATAAAAAAAGATTTAAAAGAAGGGGTAAATGCGGGTTTTGAGATATTACATATTGCTGGAGGAGAATTTACAATACAAGATAATATATTTGATATACTTGATTTAGCAAAAAAATCATATGACGAAATTTTTATAACTTCAAATGGTAGGATGTTTTCAAATCTAGAATTTTCAAAAAATATTGCTAAATATAATTTAAATCAAATAAACATAACTTTAGCAGGAAAAGATTCCAAAACACACGATTTATGGACAAATGTTGAAGGAAGTTTTAATCAAGTTATAAAAGGAATTATTAATCTTAAAAACTTAAATCAGAAAATAAATATTAATCTGTTATATTGGAAACAAGATTATAATCAAGTTTATGAAATGTTGGAATTACTCAAAAAACTCGGAGTTGACACAATTTCAATATTTAATCTAGTTCCTCTCGGAAAAGCAAAACCGATTTTCAAAGAACTTACAACTACTCTCAAACAACAAGCAACACTAGAAAATCAAGTAAAGAAATCAAATCTTTCTAATGTTACATTTGAAGATTTCCCTTATTGTATATTTTCAAAAGAATTTCTAGAAGAAATTACGATAATTAATACAAGTGGAATGATATACAAAAACGAACTAGGACAAGTAATAAATTATAGTTTATTTGTAGCCAGAGAAAATAATGTTAATATCGAATCTAATTTAAAATTTCAAGAAGATGTAAAAGGAAAAGAAACATTATTTAAGGAATATCGGAAAAAGATTGAAGTTTGTAATAATTGTTCTAAAAAAAATTTATGTAAAGGCGTATTTGAGAAATATATTGAAGATTTTGGTAAAGAAAATGTAGAAAAAGAACTTAAATTATTAATGGAGGAAAACCTAAAATGAGTCATATGAATAAGATTTTCTATTTGGATGTTAATAATTTATGTAATAATAATTGTATTGGATGTGCATATGAACCAAATGCCGGAAAACCCTATAATCTCAATTTAGAAGATGCTGAAAATCAAATAAAAGACGCAGCAGAAAAAGGATATAAAATTCTTCATCCAATTGGTGGAGAAGTAACCCTAAATAGGGATTTAATTAAAATAATTAATTTAGCAAAAAATCACTTTCCAAATATTGCCCTAACTACTAATGGCAGAATGTTTTCATATAAAAATTATGCTGAAAAATTTAAACCATTTAATATCAATTTTAATGTTTCATTATGTGGTCCAACTAAAGAGATCCACGAGAAATGGACTCAGGCAGAGAATAGTTTTAATCAAACAATACAAGGCATTGAAAATCTTAAAAAGTTAGGCAAAAAAGTTTGTTTAAACATTATTATTTGGAAAGAAACAATAGATGTCCTTAATCAGTATTTAGAAATAATTGAGAAATATAATATTGATGAAGTTGGAATACTTGCATTAGGACCATTTAAGAGAGCAAAGAAGAGATATAAAGAACTTAATGTGAAAATGATTGATTTGTTGAAAATTAATTCTTTTTTAGATAAATTGAACCAATTAAATCTTGAAGTTGATATCGAAGATTTTCCATTATGCGTTTTTGAAAAACAACACCGAGAAAATCCAAAGTTTCATTTTCAAGAAATTAGTACAAGTTCATATATTGATGATAAAAAAGAAATAGAAACAATTGGATTATTCGCATTAAATGAATGTAATTTGCCTATAAACTCTTTAGAATTAAATAAACTTGATATAAACGAAATTAATGATAAAATCTCAAATTATAAGACATTTCTTGCCGGATGTGAAAACTGTAGCCTAAAATCAAAATGTAGCGGGATTTATACACATTATATTAAAGATTATGGAGAAGTAGAAATAAACAAAGAACTAAAAGAAATTTTCCAGATTAAAACTAAACAAAATAATGAAAGGAGATTAAAATTCATTAGACAAAAGTACCTTGAAAAAAAGCAAATTCCTTCTAATGACATATTAACTTCATGGAAAGATACAATTAAAATTGATAAAAAGAATTATGGCCTATATATCCATATTCCATTCTGTAAACAAATTTGTCTTTTTTGTAATTGTTATACAAAAAAATATGATTTTCATGAATTAAAATTATATCTCAATTTACTCTATAATCAAATAGATTTTTTTAAATCCACATTTAAAGAAATTTCTTTTAATACACTTTATTTTGGTGGTGGAACTCCCTCGATACTTCCTATACCATACCTAGAACAATTACTAGAAAAAATTTTTAACTCATTCAAATTTAAAGATTATCATTTCTCTTTTGAATTCAGTCCAAAGACATTTAGTCTAGAAAAGCTAAAATTACTAAAAAAATATAACTTAACAAGAATAAATATTGGAATACAATCATTTAATGAAAACACTTTAAATAGATATGGTCGAGAAAATGTTTCATACAATGAACTATTAGAATTTGTGAAAATCTCAAAAAAAAATAACATAAAAATTAGTTTTGAGATAATACGAAATTTAAATAACGATGGAAATTCAAACAATATTAAAAATATACTCAGATTAAATCCTGACCAAATTCAAATTTATGATTATACTTTTGATAAACGTATTTTAGATTACCAAAATCAAACTCTAGATTCAGAAAAGTTACACTCTCTAAAAAATCAAGATCCTCGAATTGTTAAAGAAAAATTTAAATCTGAATTTCTAAAAAATAACTATAAACTATATCCATATAGTGACTATGCAAAAGATCAAAATTCAATTAATAAGCAATTATATAAACTATTATCCTCAAAATATAACCTCCTAGGTTTAGGCAGTATTTCATATTCATTTAATGAAAAATTGAGATATGCAACGAGATATACTAATGAAATAAAATATTATCCATTAAAAAAAGAAAACAATCTTTTAGACTAAACAGAAGAGTCACTAATTAAATTTATTATTTAAATGATGAATATAATTCGTAATTTACAAATTTTCAATAAATTTATTCAAAATTCTGTCTAAAACGAAATTTGTTTTATTCTGAGCTATTCGAGACTTTTTATTAAAATCTAAATCCTCAAAAGAATTAATCTGTGAAATTTCACCTAAATAAAACTGTTCTTTTTTATCAAAATATTCATTAATCATAATTGCATTAGAATTATATATTTTTCCATCACAATCAATAACTAATCCAAAATTAAACAGATAATCTTTATTTTGAATACTCTTATTAATAATTTCAACATTTAGTTTTTTTAGTATTGGAATTAATTTATTTGTCTCAGAAATAAAAGAAAGAATCTGTATTTTACTCCAAATATTATAATATGCAGGTAAAAAATTAAATCTTCTAAAACCAAGCTTATATAAAAACATAAAATTTTTAGAAAACATTTCAGCCGTGTTTGGAGAAATTACTTGATTTACAATAATTTTTTTTTCTTTATCGATCTTTAGTATCTTATCTATTTTACCAAATATTTTTTTAGACAGATATCCACGATTCAGTTCTTGAAACTCCGATTCGCCATCAATACTTATTCTAGTCTCAACATCATTTTCAAGTAAGAACTGTAGTTTCTCAAAATCTAATAATACTGTATTTGTAGTTAATTGAAATCTAACATTTTTGGGATAAGAGGAAATTATTTTTTTTATATGTTCAAACTCTAATAATGGTTCACCACCAAAAAATTTAATTAAATAATTTTCGGTAGGACATAATAAGGATTTTAGTTTTTTGATAATTTTTAAATTAGTTTTAAAATCAACCTTTTTTGTGGGACAATATTTACAATTTAAGTTACAATTATAAGTAAGAATTAGAATGATTTCTTTTTCATCCATCATATTTATTCAACACTACAAATTTCAATATCTGTAATTTTTTCTCGGTTTGAAAAAACTTTACAAGTTTCAAGATCTGCAAACTTTAACTCATTACAAAGATTTGAATCTTTAGTTCTAATTGCTTTAATATAAGTAAAAAAATCTTCTTTTTCATCATCTAAACTTACAGAACTAGGATTATCTAGATAATTAAAAAAAAGTTCACAACTTAAAGTTTTATCAACTGAACTAATTTCTTTATATGAATCAAAAGCAGAACAACTAGATTTATCCTCAGCAATAGCTAAATAACAAGAAGTAACAAATGCAGAATCAAATTCAACATATCCCTCTGAAGAATATATCTCTTTACATAGTTTTGTATCTTCTTCAATTAGTGCAGTACTAAATTTATCATAGATTGTACATAGATTGGATAAAAAAACACTTTGGAGTTCGCCCTCAGGCGTATATTCTTTATCATTAACAACGTTATTATTCTTAGAATTTGAAGAATCGGCATTAGTATTATTTTGAGAATATTCTGCTAAATTTGAGTTCTTTGCCGGTAAAATGTTTGATGCCCCAGGAATAAATAATAAGGCCATTAATAGTATAATAATGACGCATAATAGTGAGATAATAATATTTTTTGATTCCATTTTTATCACCATGAGCTATGACTTCCATGGCTTCCATGGCTTCCGTGACTTCCATGGCTTGTATGAGTAATACCATTTCCTACTCTATCAATTATATTTGAATGATATGCATATGCATCAGAACTTGCAAGTAAAGCAGATGCTGCCATTAAAATTGTACTGGCTTTAACAATTTCAGCTTTAGAGATTTTACCTTCTTCTTCTAAAAGAAAATCTTCGGCCTTCTTTTTAATATCCTTAAAAAACTTCTTTTTCATATTTAATTCACAAAGAAATAGTATATAAAAGTTTACGTTGTACCAAAAAAGTAGTTACGTTCCTAAAATTTGTTAGTTTTCTTTCTTAATCCAAGAAAAAAGAACCTTTTTTGCTTGAGGGTCGTTCTCAACTTTTTGAAGTATGTATTTGAATTGTTCTTTTAGTATATAACACCTATTTGTTTGAGGAATATTAGCAATTAAAGAACCTGTGCTAAGATAATTAATTACTGGGCACAAACCACAATATGGTTTGAAAACACATTTTTCACAAAAATTAATGTCATTAATTGAAGCTGAGATTACTGCACAAGCTGTTTTTCCAGTTATAAGTTCATGAAGACTTGTATCTACTTCTCCAAGTTTGAATATATCTTCATTAACCATTCTTCCCTCATCACAAGTATAAACACTCCCATTATAATCATAAAGAACTTGCGCTGTTCCTGCACCGCATGGAGATCTCATCTCAGAATAATTTGGATCAGAACTATTGAAAAATTTATTTAATATGATTTTAGTTCCAACTTCTTGCAAATTTACTCCGTTATGGTTTTGTTCAATGATATAATCAACACACTTTTTCCAAAATTCGATGAACTCTTTTCCGGAATAATATAAGTTTCCTGAATTTTCTCTGGCATAACCAATTTCATTAACCCACCTTAAATGGATTGAATCAAATCCATTTTTTAAATATTCATCAACTATCTCTTTAGGATAGTCAAGCGATTTTCGAGTAATAGTAATCAATGCATTTAATTTATTCTCTTTAATTTCTCTCTTTTCAAATTCAGAATTAATCCTCTTTATCCATTCAATAACTTTTTCATATCCGTTTCTATTTGCATTATGTACTTCTTTTGGTCCATCAAGGGATGTACAAATACCAATGTCATTTTTTATACAAAAATCTAGAATCTCATCATTCATCGCAATGAAGTTAGAAACTAGGGCAAATCTTAAGTTTTTATTTTGAGCATTGTTTTTTTCAAGAGCATATTCTACAATGTATTTAACTACGTCAAAATTAAGTAAAGGTTCTCCTCCTTGAAACTCTATTGTAAGATTATCTGAATTTGATTCAAAAATTCTATCTACTATTTTTTTGGCAGTTTCTTTATCCAAATCTAGACTCGTATTAGTCATATCTTGTGCACTCGCATGACAATAAGAGCATTTAAGATTGCACCTCCTTGTTACAACTATAATATGCAATGATGGCCCCTGAAAAAGAAATGATTTTTTCTCTCTTATTTTCAGAACAGAGTCTTGGTAAGAATTTTTTTTAAAGATGAAATTTTTCGACAAAAGTTTCTGCAGTAATTCGTCATTATCATCATAAAATTGTTTTTCTTTAAAAGTTTGGTATTCCTCAGGATTTAGGAATAGAAATTCTCCTTCCTCATTTGTTATAAGATTTTTATCTTCTATTTTTTCTATTCTGTAAAAGTTTATAATATATTCAGTTTCATCAATTTTGAATGTATTGTGGTTTTTTGTGGGGTTGGATTTTTGGCCTTTACATCCATTACATGCCTCACAAGTGTCTTTTAAAGAGAATTCTTTTCGGCTTAATCCTAAAACATAATTTCTAAATTCATCAACAATATTTTCAATATCATATTCTTCATCAACATCAAGTTGTACGGTGTATTTCTCGTCTAAAATTGATCCTTTACAAACTTGTGAAAATTCACTTAAAGATTCCAAGATGGCCTCTTTGGCATAAAAATCTTTGTTTAATTCAATTATTGTTTTGCTCATTTTTTTTATATTTCTCTTCCCAAGGCATTGCAATATTTTCTATTTCTTCTAAATCTTCTCCTTTAAATAAGTCTTTAAATTCATCATCACTAAGTTCTTTATTTGGAAAATTTTCTTCAAGCATTTCGGGGTCATTTGTAACTATTGCTCTTTGAAGAATCATCTGTCTTATTTCTTTATTATTATTATAGTTATTTTTATATTCTAAGTAATTCAAAAGAGCTTCTGAGAATTCAAGAGTGATTTTTTCTTTGTTAAAAGTCTCATTTTTTGGTTTTAGGTTTACAATAATTTCTTTATTTTTGTCTCCACTAAGAAAAATGTAAGCTTTATCTAAATAAGAATAAGCAGCGCTAGTTATAACATCTAATGGGTATAACTCAGGGTCAAGATTTATTTGAAAAAATCCTCCAATTGCCTCTATTTTGAAATCTTTGTTTGTCATAAAATAAATAAAAAGGTTTCCCTTATATAAATTTTGTTACTCTATGAATTCAAATGAGAAAAGTTATAAAGAAATTAATTTCTGAAATATTTAAGATAAAATGTTTTTTTTGTTAAATTTGATATTTATTTCAATAATCTCTTATGTGGGAATAATAACTTCTATTACAGACATTAAAAACTTCAAAATTAGAAATAAACACCTTATTCCTGGTTTTTATCTGGGTTTGGGATTTTTTATTCTTTTTTTTATTGTGGCTTCGTATTATCCTGAGATTAAAAGTTTGGTTCATGCAAAGCTTATAGTTGCAAACCTGATTCTAAGTATAATTTTTGGAGTTATTTTCTGGCAAATGAAAATCTGGGGTGCAGCAGATAGCAAACTTTTTATTTTATATTCTTTTTTAATCCCGCCATACTTCTATAAAAATACGCCAGGAACATATTTTCTAGGGTCGAATATACTTATCAATACAATTTTTCTTTTTAGTTTGAAATTGTTTTTCGATGTTATTAAGGGTTCAAATTTCAAGTTTTATAAAGAATCAGTTTCTTCAATTTTCAAAAATCCAAGATTATTGTTTTCGTATCTTGAAAGAATTGTTGTAATTGAATTAATTTATATGGGTATTATCTCTATTTTTAATTTGGAATATAATATCTATCATTATATGATTTTATTTTTCTTGTTTAATCCTAGAAATTTTATGAAAAAATACATAGTTAATAATAAAATTCTTGACTATATTTTTGTAATTGTTATACTTTCAAAGTTTATTTTCGAAATTTATAGTTTGGATATAGACTATTTTCTTCGATTGCTTAGGTTATTAGTCTATTTTATTTTTATTTATTTGTTTTTCTTTATTATCCCTACTGAGTTTTTTTCAAAAAAGATTAATTATAAAAAATTAAAAGAAGGCATGATTTTAAAGTCAGATATTTTAAAATTTGATGGAGTATATTTTCAATCAAATAAAAAAAAGAAAGATTTGCTCAGAGATGAAAATGTGAAAATTTCTGTTGAGAAAAAAACAAAAGGTTTGACAAAAGATGAGGTTTTAAAGATAAAAAAACTAGGGAAAAAAGGACTGATTGAGGATATAATGATTTATGAACATACATATTTTGCACCTTATATGTTTGCAGGAGTTATATTAACACTGCTTTTGAAAGGAAATATTATTTTTATCTTTAAAATGTTATTTTACTGAAAATGTTGTTTTATTTCACCCAAATTCTTACAATTATTAATTTTTGCACGTAATTCGCCACAATTTTGAACTCCTTTTGTCAAATATGCTAGATTACATTTTATTTGAGAGAAATCGATTTCACACTTTTCGCATAATTCTAGAAATCTTTTGATTAAAGAAATTCTATCTTTTAACTCATAACCTTGTTTGTTTATTTCGAAGTCTTCTATTTTTGAAAAGATTTCAGGGTTTTCAAGTGCTGCACGCCCGATTAGGAAACCTGCGGGCTTCATTATTTTAAGTTTTTCAAAAGAATATTTATCAATTATGTCTCCATTTGCAATTATTTCTAAATTAGGAAAGGTTTGGATGAGTTCTCCTATCTCTTCATGTGTTGCAGGTTTTGCATAATTATCACTTAAATATCTTCCGTGAATATAGATTTTTGTAATTCCTAGATTCTCTAGCAGCCTAAATACTTCAAAACAGAGTCTATCTCCTCTCTCAATTCCAAGTCTAGTCTTTATTGAAGGGCGAATAGAGGTGTTTTCACAAGACTTTATTAGTATTGTTGCTACTTGTTTGATTTTGTCAAAATTCTTTAAAATCCCTGCTCCAGAATAGTTTTTAACCAAACTAGAATGTGGACATCCCATATTGTAATTTATTTCTTTAAGGTTTGGATGTAGGTTTATTATTTTCTTAATTGCAGGTTCTAATGTTTCTAGATTCTCACAAATTATTTGAACTATTGTTTTTGGTTCATTTTCTTTTGAGATTGCGATTCTTCGAAGTTGAACTTTATCATTTTCTATTAGTTCATCAGCTTTAACCATTTCCGTGAAAACATAATTTGCTCCATTTTCTAAACATAAATTTCTAAATGCTTGATTACAGAGTTTGTTTATTGGTGCTAGGTAGAGTTTCATCTTTATTTTATTAGTTTATTGAATTTTTGAGATTTTTGATTTTTTCTTCTAATTTTTTAATTCTTTCCCAAGTTTGTGATAAATTATTATTAGAAATGCTAACAATATACTCCAAGTACTTTTTTGGGATTAAAAGCTCTTTATCATAAATTGGAAGGTTTAAATTTATGTCACAAATCAGTTCTACAATGATTCTTGATTTGTTTGCAATTATTCCAGTTTTATTGAAACCCGATTCTTTTCCAGCATTCATTAAATTTCTTGCGAGTTCGTTTGTTTTTACGCAAATATGAAGAATACAGCTATCTTGTCTAAATTCTAATTTGAGTTTTTCGGAATAATTTTCAAGTATTTGCCATAGTTTTTCTGATTCAACTTTTTCATGAGATACGAAGAGCCAGATTTTTTCTATTTTAGAATTATTTGCATTTTTATTTAAACAGATTCTTCCTGAGCAACTTGAGAGCGTAAACATATCTTCTCTAGAATTGATAGTTTCGCAAAGAGTTTTGATTTTTTCATCAATTGAACCTATCGTTGATTTGTCAAGTTTTGAGAGAGCTTGTTTTTTCCAGAGCTGAAATGGATCAATTTTCATAAATATAAAAATTAGTTTTAATTTAAATAGTTTTTTTACATAAAAAAGAAACTTTAGTCGGGAGAATTTTTTCAATTTAAATTTATTCTTGGATTAAAAAATTGATTTTGTGACTTTATAAGAATTATTTTTAAAAATCCTTTTTGTAAAATTTATAAAATTTAAGTACATAGTAGGTTTATTGACGTGAAAATGTTTTATGTGGATGATGATATTATGTGTTTAATGATTTTCAGAGAATTTTTTAGAGGAAAAAATATATCTTTAGACACTTTTAATAATCCTGTACAAGCCTACGAAAAATTATCAAAAACTATTGAAAGTTATTGTCTAGGTTTTATTGATTTTAGAATGCCGGAAATGGATGGAGAATCTCTAGCAAGAAAATTACGTGAAAAAAGCACTATCCCATTGTATCTACATACGGGGACGGTTTTTGAAACAGATATTGAAGAATTGCTGTTAGAGGGAATTTTTCAAGGATATATAAGAAAACCTGTCTCTCTTTCTGAAGTTGAAAAACTAATTTTAAGACACAACCTTTCTAGACAATCTTAAATCCTGTTTTTTCAATTTTTTCATGAAATTTGTTTAGCATTCCGGCTTTTACCGCAGGACAGCTTGGAGAGAAAAGCACAAATTTTCTCACAATAAATATTGGATAATCTTTGCAAACTCGAGGCCTATTTGGGTTTGTGTGAATTGTGCATTTTGAGTCTTTTAGATGTGGACAAGGCTTTTTTTCAAGATTATAATGATAATTTCCGCATTCAGATTGTGTTAAAATTTTCGAGTTTTTGAATTCAGAAATCTCTTCTAAAGCAATAATTTGAACTTCTTGCGGAGTTTGTAGTAAAAGTTTACCATTCTGGCAACAGAAAGCCTTGCATTCATTCATACAATAATTGCTTATATCGTTTCTTGCCTCTTCCAGGATTTGTAGAATATTTTCGTTCAGGAAACACCAGTCCTCTTTTGTAGTAGATGTCTAGAGTAAAATTATGAGAATTATAATGCTTTCCTGTAACTAGAAGTGACAGGAGAATTAATAAATAATTTCTGCTTGAGCAGTTTGAGACCTGTAAATATGGTTTTTCTCAGAAGTTAAGTTTTCAAATTTTTGTTTTTCAATTTCTGCCATTAAAAGTTCGTTTTCTTTGTTTAATCGTTCAATTTCTTTTGCAAGAAAAGTTATTTCTTCTTTTACAATATCAAAAGCATTTCGGATTTTTTCGAATTCTGTTTTTGTCATCTTAAAATTAGTATGTCTTTCATGATTTATAAACTTTTTGCTTGTTGTTACTCTGAGTGAAAACGGAAAGATTCTGGAGGAAATTCTTTAACTCAACTAAATACGCAACTTGAGAACTTGAGCGGAGAGATTAAGAGAATTAAAGGCGATTTAGAAACAATTTCAGAAGAGAATCTGACCCCGGAGAGCAAAGAATTGTTCAACGAAATTTTAGTTCTTACAGACAAATCTAGTCTGTTTATGAAAACTTTGCAAAATTCAACTAAATTGTGGGAATCTTTAATTACTATGAATTATTTAAAAAATAGTTCTAATATGAGTTTACGAGATATTGCTGATTCTATTGTGAGTCCAGTAAAAGCTTTTAATGAAAATGTGAGTTTGGAAAATGTGTCTATTGAAGACATTGATAAAATAATTAATAAGAGTTTAGAAGAATAATTCTTCTTTTTTATACCTGATTTTTGGTTTTGGAATATCTGCGGTATAACCTAGGGGAACTACTAAAACAGGCACTAAATCTTTTGGCAAATCTAGAATTTTGGAATACTGTGCCGAGTTAAAACCTTCCATTGGACAACTGTTTATTTCTAATGCTGTTGCAGCTAAAAGTGCATGATCCATTGCAATATATGCTTGTTTTGTTGCCCAATCTATTTGGTTTGGCATCATTTTTGAAGCTTGTTTCATTATATTTATGTAACTTTCAATTTTTTCTTGTGGGATTTGTGAATCTAACATCATTTCCTCATATTGATTAATTCTTTTATTTATGTCAGTATAAGCACAGAAAATTAGGAGATGAGAACAAGTAGTTATTTGCTCTTGGTTATATGAAGCTTCTAAAAGTTTTTCTTTTGTTTGTTTATCTGTAGTAATTTTTACTTTATATGGTTGAAGCCCAAAAGATGAGGGTGCAAGTCTAATTGCTTCTTTTATTTCTTCAATTTGTTTTTCAGGAATTGACCTGCCATCAAATTTCTTACATGAATATCTATTTCTGATTATGTCTTTTATTTCCATTTGATAGTCTTATGTTTAGATATTAATAAATAGTTTCTTTATGTTTAAATAACTGAAAAAAAGTTCACACTTTTTAATTTAGTCAAAAAGTATGTCAGAATGGTATTTTGGCATCATCTGTGACTCTGCCTTTCTTAAATAGGATGTAAATTCTTTATACTTCTCAAGTATGTGATGAAGTGCGTCTGTGTGTGTTTCAAATCCTTTTTCTTGCCTAATTTGGTCCAGAAAATCTAGATGTTCTTTTTTGACTTTGATTTGGTGTGTATTATGTGTTTTTGACATCCTTTCTTTTATACGAGAATAAGATTTAAAAACTTTGTGGTTATTATTTCGGGTCAAGTATTGCTTTTATTCTTGTAACATCAGGACTATTTGGAAGAAAGTAATATTGTTCATTGTCAGAGAGAACTATTCCTTCCATTCTTGGAAGAAATCCTCTCTGACATCCAAAAGGGAGATACTCATTTAAATTAGAAATATAATTTACTCCTTCTTCTATTCTATAACAACCTGCATTTTGAATAAATCTGGGTGGGTTAAAAAAAATCGACCTTAAGGTCATTAAAGTTGTTTCTAGATAAGATCTAACTTTTGTTCCTTCTAAAGATAATTCAATTTCAGAAATAATAACTTGTTTTGCCTCTGAAAATTTTGGTCAATGCGCGTTTACATAATAAGTATGATTTGGTAAGCCCGCAAATGAAATCTCGCTCTGCGAATTTCTTCCTGGATTGAAATCCTTAATTATACACATAATCTTTAAAATCTCTATTCTTATTAAAGCCTAACTTATGTGTGCATAAAAAATTTTATAAAGTCTCATCTTGAAATAGAAGTATGAATGAAATAAAGCTTATGGTTATTTTGCTAGCATTTTCAATTATTATGATGGGGGTTTTGTTATCTATGTTTGCAAAAAGAAGAGTAAATTCCAAATCAACAGCAAATATTTTAGGTCTTGTGATTGGTTTTATGGTATGTATTCCTTTAGGAATTGTTATTGGGATTGGTTCTGGAAGTTATATTCTAGGTTTAATTGTTGGAATAGTTTCAGGTATTGGTATTGGTCTGGTTTTTGCAAGGAATTTAAATCGGAAAAGAAATTAATTTAATATTCGTTAAAAATATAATCTATTCTTGCTTTGGAGTGTAAATATCTTAGGATTAAGTGTATTTGCATAATTAAGTTTATAGTTAGTGTCAATTGGTAAAGCCAAGCAGACATATTATTTTTAAGCAATATTAAAAAAAACATTGAAATAAAAAATATTAGAAACACGCCCACTAAAATATTTTGATAAGATTCTTTAGAGGAATATTCATATTTACCGACTTTATACATAAAACTTGCAGAATTTGCTTGTATATAAGTTTTTCTTGTTTCTTTATAGGAAATGAATATAAAGACAAAAATAGGTTTTTTTCGAATCCTGTGCAATTGTTTGTCAATTTGTATCATTCTAGATTTAATTCTTGTATGAAATGACAACTTTTCAAAAAAAACTTTTATATACTTGTAAGGACACTACTCTTTTACCCACCAGTCTTAATAAATCCACACACACGCCTTGCATATGAAAAATTCTCTTTTTCTAATGCTTTTTTCTATGTCTGATTAAAACCGGAACCAAAGCTATTATTCCTAAGGCAATAAATATTGCAATAAAACTCGGATCAAAGATTTGTGAGTATGAGGTTAATTTTTGAGTCTCACTTCCTAAATAGGTATAAAGAATAGCTCCTGGAATTTCTCCGATTAGAGTTGTCATAAGAAAAGTTGAATGTTTAATTTTGGTAACCCCTCCAGCAATGTTAATCAAAAAGTAAGGGATTACTTGCATAACTCTAATACTTAAAAAATAATTAAAGGCGCCATTTTCTATTTTTGTTCTAATTTTTTTAATTGTTTTTATAAATTTATGATTCAAACTATCATAAAAAAGATATCTGCTATAGAGATAACCAATATAACAAGCAAATAAGGTAACAAAAATATTTATTATTAGTCCCGCAGTAAACCCAAAGAAAAATCCTATTAAGAATAAGAAAAGAGTTCCCAGAGGCAAAGGAGAATTAAATGCAATCAATGCTAAAATAAGTATTATTAAAGTTGCAAGAAAATAGTTTTGTGAAATAAATGATCTTATTGCTTCTTCATTCTGATTAATGTTTTCAACTGATAAAAAATTTAAAAGTAAAAAGGAAAATACTATTACCGAAATTAGAACTATTCCAACAATTAATATTGATTTTATCTTTCTTTCCACTATAATTACTTAGTTTAGGGATTTAAAAACTTAATCTTTATTAATTTTAAGTTAAACTTATAAAATATTATTTTTTACCTAATTTTGGATGTGGGATGGAAGGAGTTGAGATTTTAAATACAAGGGATGAGATTTCTGCTAATGTTTCTACTCAGGAGACTGTACGTCTTTTAGAAGATGAGAGAGAATATAAGTTATTTTTAGAACTTGAATCACTTCCTTCAATGATTCTAGAAGGATATGAAAGATATAGGGGCCCAAAAAGTGGAGGGTTTAATCGTGTTTTTTTTATGGAAAAAGATGGAGAGGTTGTAGTAATAAAGATTCCTCGAAAGCCATCTTCATCTAATATTTATTCAACTTCTAGAGAGATTTCTAATCTTGAAGCAAGAATTTTAACTAGTATTGGTGGAATTGATAAGTCTGTCCCAAAGTTAATGAATAGAGGTTTAATTTCTATTGGAGAGAATTTATGGCCATATTTAACTATGGAATATGTTCAAGGAGAAGAATTTGGCGAGGTTATGAAAAGGAAGATGAGTGAGGGACCATTGGAAGTTGCCAGATTAATATTAAGTGGTTTAGAGTCTATTGCTTATGTTCATAATTGTGATGGATATAGAAATCCTAGTGGTAAGAGTATAGTACATAACGATATTAAATCAGGAAATATTATAGTTAGGAAATGTGATGGAAAGGTTAAACTTATTGATTTTGAGGCGGCATCAGAGGCTTTTGAAGTACAAAAATATTTTGATGGAACTATTCGACTTATTGCTCCAGAAAGATTTCTTGGTTATCCTTCTTTGCCAGAACAAGACATCTATTCCTATGGTATAACTCTACTAAATTGTTTTCATCAGCTAAGTTCTGAAGAAGAAGATTTTTTGCCATCAATGATTCTAGATAGTATACTTAAGGATGGACATAAACCTAAAACTGCAAGAGATACTTTAAAGTTACTGGAAAAAGATGAAGAGTTCCAACCAATTTCAATTTATAAGTTAGACTCCACTAATCCATTTTATGCAATTTTAGGAACTATGACAAAAATTGACTCTAGACAAAGATATTCAACTGTGACTGAGGCAATTGAAGAAGTAAAAGAAGTTATGAGAAAACTTTAATTTTTATAACTCTCAATCTTTTTAAATAAAGTTTAATTGAAATAAATATGACACTTGATTTTCTTGATGAAATTAAGGATGAATTGCTCTCTTTATTTATTATTAAATTTTTAAGGTTTTGAATTCCTTGTGAGTTTTCTGCATTTGGCATTATTACAATATCTGCATCGTTTACAACTAATGAGTTTTTTTGTGAAATTGCATTTACCATAAGTTTTGCTTTTGAATTCACGCCTTTGAGTATTGCGGAATTGTTGTTGAAACTTTGTGAGTTAATTGAGTGCAGAGTTGAGTTTAAACAATAAGTTGAGTTTTCATTAATTTCTGCAATAAGTGTTGAATATCTGGAATTTTTGGCAATTTTTCTATGTCTTAGTTTTGAGTTAGGTTTTACAAGAATTTCAAAATGAGTTATAGATTCATTTTCTATAACATCCAGAAACATAATCTATAGCTTCTCTTGCTGAAGAAAATCTCACGTCTGTTTCTGGTGACATCATTCTCAAAAAAAATTCCCTTAATTCCTGAGATTTAACTTCCTCAGAAATTTCTGGTACTCCCTCAACTGAATTTCTAATATAAAATCTATCGTGACAATTAACTTCCAATCTTAGCATATTAGGACTTATCCTTCTTCCATGATAAAGTCTATATAATGTTAATCCTAAACCAAATAAGTCGTTTTTAAAAGTATATTTTTTCTCATTATTTGCAAAAATATCTACAAAATCTGCAGTTCCATAAAGTATATCATCCTCAAGGGGACCTTGATCATATCTTGCAAATTCAAAATCAATTAATGACAATAAACCTTCCTCCCCAATCACGATATTTGCAGGTTTTATGTCTGTATGAACTATTCCTCTTTCCAACCCTGTTTGTTCAGGACTTTGCAGATAAACTAACACATTCAAAAGCATATTTGCAAAATCAAATATAAGTCTTTCTGAGGGTTTATTAGTATAATGGATAATATCTCCTAAATTTTTTTCTCCTTTATCTTCCATAAGAATCATTCTCCCATCATCCCTACTATCATATAATTTAGGAATTTGTGGGTGATTCAGCTTACTTAATATATCTCTTTCATTTGTTAAGAATATTGGATCTTCCCAAAGAGACACTTGTTTTAAGAAAGCTGATTTTTGCCCGGGAAAAATAACTCTTTGAGTAGTGTGCCGACCCCCGCATTTAAAATCACTTAAGAAAACCTCAGGATCATTTAAAACTCTATCAATAGTAAAACCACTTACTTCCTGAACACATTGCTCACTTTTTCCATCCATATTTAATCCTCCTAGTAGAAATAAACACTATTAATATATAAAATTATTTATTTATTACCAACTATTTAATTCTTTCAAATTTTTCATTGCGTGATATGTATTTTCTTTAATTTTGGGGTTTTCTTTTTTCATATCATTAATTAATTTCTTGAAATAATCACGTTTGGAATCTTCTTCTTTTAATGGACAAACTTCTTTTACTGGGATAAATCCTAGTTTTTGAGTAAATTTAATGATTAAATCCTCGTCACTATAAATTAATGGTCGAATTACTTCCACTTTTCCATTTTCAGCTAAGAATTTAGGTTTGAGTAGGGAAAACTTAGAACTATAAAAAAAGTTCATTAAATGCGTTTGTATTCCATCATCTAAATTGTGTCCTAAAGCTATTTTGTTGAAATTGTTTTTTATGGCATAATTGTAAATAATTCCTCGTCGAAGTCTTGAACACATGAAACATGGCCTGAAATCTTTAATTTTTTGCTGATTTTCTAAAACTTCTTGAATCTTTGAATTAAGAATTTCATATTTTATGTCTTCTTTGTCTAAAATTTCTTTGATTTTATTTTCGAAGTTTTTATCAAATCCGGGATTTACACATAAAACTTTTAATTCGAAAGTAATAGGATAATTTTTCTTTAGATTTTGCATAATTTTTAGAAGTGCGTAACTATCTTTTCCACCTGAAAAACAAATTAGAATTCTATCTTTATCTTTTAACATTTCGTGTTCTCTTGCTGCTTTTCCTGCTTTTGAAGATAAAGATTTAAGTAAGTACATAAAATTAAGTATTAATTGGGTTTTATATTAGTTTTGTAAAAAAGAGTTAAGTTTATAATTCTCAAAACTAAATTAATATAATAATGGATGGATATAGATTTAATGAAGTAATATTATTCCCTGAAGGAAAACTTGTAAGAGGAGTTCAGAGCCCTAATCCGGATTGGACAGTTTTAGACATTTGTAGTTCTGAAGAAAATTATATTAGGTTCACATATTGGAATTTTCCTAAAACTATTAAAAAATTATCTCAAAATTTTATCTTAGGGCTTTTTGGTTGTGAGGGTTTTGATTATCAATTTAATAAAAAAAATCCTATGAGGAGATGGATGAAGAAATATTTAAAGCTTTGTGTGAGGAAGATAGCTCTGTTTGCAGACCAATTCCTGTAATAACTATTGAGGATTTACTTTAGTTTTTTCCACTCTTCTCCTTCAGATTCCTCATCATCTTCATCTTCTTCATCATCTTCTAAGTGTGCAAGTTCATTAATATATTGAAAATAATCATCTGGACTTCCAAATATAGATTCAAATTCTTCAATCAATTCCTCTGAAGAACATTCGATTTTAGATTTATATAAATCAGTAAAAAAATTTAAATCAAAAGGTTTAACAAAAAGTCCATATAAATCTGTAGAAGATACAGCCCGAATAAATCCATAGCCAATTAAACCCAATTTTGTTCTTGCCAAATCCAGATTTCCAAGAAAGTCTTCTGAGCGTTCAATTGCTAAATTAACATTTGCTTTCAAATATCTTTCAATAGATTGGATTATATCCTCTTTTGCGGGGATTTCTGGCACTTCTATTAATAAATCCCTCCTATAATCTTCAATTGACATTTCCAAAGTTGGTCTTAATTGTTCAGATAAATTACATTTTCTCAAAGAATGTGCAGAACTTACCAAAGAGGATAAAGTTCTTAAATGTAAAAGAGAATCTTCCGCAGGAGTTTCCCTTATTCCTAAAAAGTCTAAACAATATCTTGTACCTATATCATTAAATAAATATCCATCCATATCATATAATTATTAATTAAAATGTATATAAACTTTCGCTTTGGAAAAGAATTTGAATTCACACCTTTCAAACAAAAAAAAGAAATTTATTCTTCTTTTTTCTCTACAAAAACAACATTTTGGGCTTGAACTCCCCTATCTGTTTCTTTTGGATCAAATGTCACATTAACATTATCTTCTTCTCTAATCTCTTCTTGATCTTGAGGCATTGCAGTATAATGAACAAAATAATCTTTGTCATCTTCTCCTACGATAAAACCGTAGCCTTTTTCCTTTTGGTACCATTTAACTTGACCTTTCATTTTTAATAAACTCAGAAATATTGATATGAAATTGATAATCCTTAAATTAACTAATATCTTAATCTGATAATTATACAAAAACGTTCTTATATAAAAATCTTAGCAAAAATAAAGAAAAAATCGCTGACTCACTCTATCTCCACCCTAAAGGATGGAGTATTACGAGCGAGTCTTATTCGCGATTTCAAGAAATGAAACATTTCTAAGCTTTTGTAAATAAAGATTTACAAAATTTAGTCATTCCTTAGAATACATTTCATCCCCAACTTAAAAGTTGGGGTATTCCAAGGAATAAATTATTTATATTCTTGAAAGTTGTTTGTTCTAAATGTTTTCTTTAACCCTCTTTTCGAGTAAGAATCATAATTATATATTAGGGGGAGAAAATTGAAAAAAGTTAATTTAAAACTAAGAATCGATAGTTTAAAATTGTTGCAAATAAAACCCATAATATATATGGTAAGAAGAGATAAAATGAGATTTTACTGTATTTATAGTAATAAATTTCTAGTATTATGATTGCAATTGATAAGATTATTATATCTAAGAGTGCAAGTGCCATGTTTTCCAGACCGAAAAATAATGGAGTCCAAATTCCATTTAATATTAATTGTAATCCGAATAAAAAGTAGATTATTTTTTTTGTTTTTGTGCTTATTTTTTTGTTAGTATATACAAAGTAAATTGAGAGTGCAATTAGCAAATATAGGGTTGTCCAAACGGGAGCAAAAACCCACGTAGGAGGATTTATTGCAGGTTTTACAAGGTTTTTGAACCATTCACTTGACCCTGTTTGAGTAAGACTTCCTAGAATTCCTACAAGTTCAGTTAGTATAATTAGTCCAATTAATACGAATAAGTTTTTAGTTTTCATAGTCTCTTTTGTATTTGCAGATTTATAAATTTTAAGATTATTTTTGGAAATTTATTATCGAAAGTTTGTTGTTTTGCTACTTTGTGACCAAGCAAGGGCTCAAAAAGTTTATCTTTTTGATAACAACTTTTAATCACTCGAGAGAATTAAATAAATCTGTTTTTGACAGCAAGTTTTAAGCATAGTGAAAATTTGTAGAGATATACAATTCACACTTTTTAGATATAATTTTTTGCTGTTCACCAGAATTCACACCTTTAAAACTTAGTTTGAAACTTTGTCTTTTTGATAGCAATTTTTAGGCGGAGAGTTGAAAATAAAAATTGATATCATTGCTAATAAGTTTTAATTAATTAAGTAATTTGTAGAATTTCTAAAAAGTCTCAGAAAAACTTAAGTGAGAATAAATTCACACTTTTAAGACATTTCGAAAGTCAAGAAGTTAGAAATTCTAAGCCTTTGTCAATAATACAAAGAGTTATTAATAATTAAATAATGTTAAGATTATGTCTAAGGATCTAGTCGAATATATTCTAGAAACACTTGAAAGTAGAGGAGAACCAATTTTTCAAGGATTTGAGAGATTTTATGAGCTTTGGGATTTAGAGTTATTAATTCCAAATATTTCAATTTTAAGATTAGAATATAGTCATGATGGATTTGATGAGTGTTATTTAGTTTTAGATCGAGAAAAAGTTTCAGGACTAGAACTTGATTGTCATTCTGGCCAAAAAGGAGAACATTTAGTCTCGAAATTACTTAATTCGGAAATTTCTTGGTCAATACAACATTATAATACGCAAAAACTATATAGAGCTAATTTGCTTTAAAACCATATTCTACTACTAAAATTCTGCCTTTTTTGGTAGTTTTTGTTACTACTTATTAGTTGCGTATAATGTATATTATACGCAATAATTGTAAATATTTCAGAAAAGCTTAAAATTTTAGAGACAAAATCCTATTTTTTATGTGTTTTGAGTCTTCGAAATAAAAAAGTCTTCTAATTTTGGCTTTAAATTGTTTGAAGTCTCAGAAGTGGTGAATTTGAGCAGTAGAAGAGGAATTAGTTAGATTTAATTTTATTTCTAAATTTATATTGAATAAATGAAACAAGAAAAATTACCGTTAAGGGAATTTGTGAATAAATGATATACTTTATCACTTTTGGATCCGATAATGACTTTCCATCACCAACAGTAAGTGCAAACATCATTCCTAATGGTGCGATAATAAATATAAAAACTGCCATTATCCACAATAATGCTTTTTTATCTTTTTCACTAATATTATTTTGCATAATTAAAAAATAAAATACTAATTAATAATAGTTTCTATTCTTCTTTTAGAATTAATATATCTGAAAAGTGTGAATTTTTACTCACAACACAAAATAGGAAAGTATCAAAAAATTTGACAAAAAATCTAAATGACTAAATATTACTGTCAAAAAACACAAACTTTTATTTTCTAAAAATAACTGAAATTGCTAACTTCTTTTAGTCATGAAAAGTTAAAAGTGTGAATTGTTTTTCTTTACTATTTTTTGGCACTTTTTTGTTTCTTAAAGGTGTGAATTTTAATTCTTAGTTATTTTTGATATTTTTGAGCTTAAAAATTATTAGCATTTATAACAATTTTAAACTTATTTTATCTGCTTAAAACTTGTTATCAAAAAGATAAACTTTTTGAGCCCTTGTTTGAACACAAAGTAGCAAAAATAACAAATTTCTTAAAAGTGTGAACTTTATTTCTTTTATTTATAGAACTAAAGTGCTAAGAAGTTGCTAGCAATTTTAAGAAGTTTTATTTTTGCCAACCCAATTAAAAGTTATTAGCAAATATTACTACTTATGCCACAAATTTAATGGAATACAACCCGAAATATTTTCATTAACAGATAAAAAATTTAATGATTTAAATAGATTATTATCAAAAGTTGCAAATTTTACCTTTTTGTTTCTAACTGTCAAATATGTTAAATATTCAATAGCCACATAAATATCTTCATCATCAACATCAGCAAAATAATTACCCGAATCACGTAAAGAATGAATTTTCTCTTCCCAAAAAATTTGTTCAGAAGGCTTAAATCTCGGTGCTGGTTTAGAATTTGGAAGATTTTTTGTAAATTTATACCATAAATCTAACGCAAATTTTTCTGAAAAAGAAAAAAGATTTTCTCTAAATTCTATTAGCTGAAGCTCATTTAAATACAAATCAATTAAATTTACTTTTTTTAAAATTAAAGTTCTAAATTCATCCACTAAATCAAAACTATAAGGTAATGATTTCAACTCTTTAGACAAAAAAGAATTTAACTTTAAATCAATTATTTTTTCAGATAATAGTTCACCCGTTTTTTCCTCTTGTTTTAAAACATCTTCTTTTGTTTTATTGATAGCAATAATTATTGAATCCCCAATATCTCCAATCTTTCTTTTTATAACTGTTAAAAAAGTAGTTTTTATAGAAAAAAACTCAATAAATGTTTCTTTTTTTATTTCTTTCAGATATAATGAAATCTTCTTCATTTCTTTATTAAAAGAATAATTATAAATAACATTAACATCACAAGAATTTTCCATTTTACAACAAAATTATTTTTTGACGCTCTATCGCCAAAAAACCTAATTTCTTTTCTAAAATTCCAATTTCTTTTTTATTATATGAGAATAAAATATCTGAAATTCTTAAAAACAATAAAGTCGTAATTTTCCAGTAAGATTTTAGTGCCCTTTGAAATTCTATGGACAATAAATTTTTCTTAGTGTTCATATATCTAACAAAATCTGAATTTTTGTTCACTAATAGTTCAATTGTTTGCAATAATTCTCTTGAAAGTCTCAAATTTAACCTATTTTGTTCATAAAGAGAGGTTTTACTTAAATCTTCCCCAAGAAGTTTAAAACCCATAATTTGCATACCAATCATATTACTTAAAGTTTCCCTTAAAAAAATATTTTTTGCTTTATCTGATTCAAAATTAAACTCTTTTTTCATCTTTTTAACAAAATCTTGATTAAATAATGAACTTAATTTATTCTCTATAAGATCAATAGTATCATAATTCCATATTCCTTTTGGCAAATTTTGAATAATCTCAACATAAAACTTTTCTTGATAATCTTCTTTTAATGTTTCATCAACCAATAAATTTAAAAATAGATTTGCGGAATTTTTAGCTTTTTTACATCCCCTAATTTCAGAAATTTGAAGAAATAATTGATTAAATACATTACTCAAATTACTAATTGATTCTTCAAACAAAGTAAAATTATTTTTTTTATTTCCGTAACTACCAGTTACAAAGCTCATAATAAATAGATTAAACAATCAATATATAAATGTTATTATTTATTTTAAAAGACGAATTAATTTTGAAAAAAATTTCGATTTTGGATAAATTGATTGAAATTAATATCTATTCTTTCCTACTAAAATAAATCTCCCTTAAATAATACATTCCAGCAGGAACTGAAAATAAAACAGTACCAAATAAAATACCAATATATGTTAAAACATTCTTATCAATAATAGAAATTACAATAATACCAAAAATTAAAATATATAACATCAAAAATATTGTAGAATAAAATAATTTATGTCTTTTAAAATAAGGCAAAAATATAATAGACAAAATTGGAACTATTAAAGCATATAAAAATGGATAAAATAATTTCAAAATAGAATTAAATTTGTCTTCACCAACATTCACACTCAGAATTGTCCAATTAATAAACACTAACGTCTTTAATTCAGAATACCATACAATAAAAAATATTGATGAAATTGCAAATAAAGCAATAAGAAATAAATATTTATACTGCGAATAAACTTCTTTAAATGCAGCTTTAAATTTTTTCATAAAAGAAACTCAATTTAATACTTTATAAACTTTTATTTTAGAAACTAAGCCCGATGTTCAAAACCAAAAACCCAAAAGTACAGAAAAAACTTTAAAAACAATTAAAAGAAAAAACAATTATGGCACTTGAAACATTTTATGAATTTGTTGTAATGAACTCTGTAACAGATATCATCATGGCAACTCTATACGCAGTAATCGTATTTGTTATTTTATTCTCATTCAAAAGAATAATTCACTTTATCTTTGCAAAAATCTTCAAAGGAATAGACACAAAAAATATAGAACTAAAGCTCGATAGAACTTTTGACAGCATAGGAATTCTGCCAAACATAATCTTGCCACTCTACATTTTTTATTCAATGCTGGAATTCCCCCAAGCAATCGCAAAATTCTCAGAAAAAATACTTCTAGCCGTAGTAATTTATTATGCAATTAAAATATCACAACTAATAATCAGTTTCAGTATCCACAAATACATCGCAAAAAAAGAAAAAAAAGACAAAACCTTTTCTCCCTCAGCCTTAATCCTAGCAAAAAAAACAATCTACGTCCTATTATGGCTTGCAGGTATCCTCCTTTTCATATCAAATCTAGGATTTAATCTAACAACATTCATTGCAGGAATGGGAGTTTCAGGAATTATAATTGCCTTCGCACTTCAATCAGTACTCTCAGACTTATTTGCCTCACTTTCCATTCACGTAGATAAACCCTTCCAAGAAGGAGATTTCATAATCGTAGGGGATGAACTCGGAGTAGTTAAGAAAATAGGCTTAAAATCAACTAAAATCTCTCATTTGAATGGAGAACTCCTAACAATGCCAAACAAAACTCTAACTGAGAGCAATATACACAATTACGGAAAAATGAAAAGAAGAAGAGTAGCTTTCTCAATCGGAGTAACATATGACACAACATACAATAAACTAATCAAAGGAAAAGAAATCCTAAAACAAGTTTTAGAAGACGTCGAAAACGCAACCCCCGACAGAGTTCACTTTAAATCCTATGGAGACTTCAACTTAAACTATGAAATCGTTTACTATGTGGAAACTCCAGATTACGTTCAATACATGAACATTCAGGAAAAAATCAATTTAGAAATCAAAAAAAGATTCGAAAAAGCAAAAATCGAATTCGCGTTCCCAACTCAAACAATTCATATAAAAAAATAATTAATTTTCAGATGCTGTAAAGTTAACAACTGAAGAATTATATCTTTTTATTCCTTCAATAATTTCTTTTACTGCTCTAACATCACCTTTAGGAACATTCCATATTTGAGCTTCTGGAAAAAATCTTTTCAAGACATCTTCAATGTCATTCCCCTCTATTTGCTCAGAAATGAAATGTATGGGAGAATGAAACCTCAACCTCTCATATAAATTTTCCGGAGTAAGTATGTGATAATCTTCAATAGGGAAAATCTGTACGTTCCTAATCTCCAGCAAATCTGTTTCTCGCAAATACTCTGCTGGACCAGCAACTAAATAAAATACTCTAACACTATTGGCGGCCACATATCCCTCATCGTTAATATACTCTTCCACAGCCATAAGTCTATATGTATTTAAAATTTATAAAAGTTACGGCAAAAAAACAGACACCTTTTTAAATACTCAAACCATAAACGGATATGACAAATGCAAAAAAGTATAGAAAAAACATATTTGTAATAGCATTATTATTGCATTTTGGGATTATAATCTATAACTTAATCTATAGACCTCAAGAAACAAGTATTGACACTTCAATTTACATCGTAGGATTAATCCTTTTATATATTTTCCACGACAAACTCCACCAAGACAATTACTCATTTACTGCATTAATTATATTATCTTTAATGCATAACATCAAAATTTATCACATAGTCATTTTCGGTGCAGAATGGGAACACTACATACATACCGCAGGAGGTGCAGTTGCAGCACTTGCAATCGATAGACTATTCAGAGAAAAACTTAGCCTCTCAAAAAGAATCTTCTTATATCTCTTGGCCGCCTTAGGACTCGGTGCAGTTCTAGAAATAATCGAATGGTCTGGGCAAATGATTCAAGGTAACGCCCCAGGGCTTTTTGGAGTTGGAATTGGAGATCTGGCAGGAGGAGTATGGTCAAACACGATTATTGATATGATATATAATACTCTCGGAGCGGTATTTTTTAGCTTTTATGTTGTAATAAGAAAGAAATTTCCATCCAAATAACTCTAAATTAGCTTTTATTTCTTTTTCTTCCAATTTCCCTTACTGTCTTTCTCATACGAATTCTCAACTGCCGACCATGCAACTTTATGGGCAACTTCCTCACGAGACTCATTACCTCTTCTATCTTTTGGATTTTTATATTGCTCCCATGCATTATTATACGCTTTCATATAAATTTCTTGAGCTTGAGATGGCAATCCTTGTACACCTTTTGGTAATTCTGTTTTTTTATTATAGGGCATTGTATTCTTTTTTGAAGTTCCATTTTTATAAAACTTGCCCCCCAAAAAATTATATTTTTTTCTAATAAAGTCTTGAACAAAATAAAAAATTATAAGCAATATAATTCCCCCAATAAAATAAAAGATATTTTCCATTGTAAGTGAAAATCCCACATAAACAAAAAGAAAACTACCCGTAATACTTGAAATAAATGTTGCAATCAAATAATCTCGCTGTTTTAAATCTTTAATTAGGCCAAGCCCATAAGCCAAATACGTATAAGGAATAAATGAGAATCTAAGCAACAGAACTCCGAAAATACCTCTATCCCTCGCATATCGATTCAAAAATTTTATCTGTTTATGATTATTAAACTTTTTCAATTTTTGTTTAGAGATAATTTTTTTATGTGAATATCTTGAAACATTAAACGCAATAGTTGAAGTCAGCATTCCTGCAATAAAATCAATTCCCCATCCATTAATCAATCCAAACAAGGATCCTGCAAGCAAAGAAACAGGTCCCGAAGTCCCAAAAACCAAGGCCATAACCATAAAAACCAAAACATACACAACATAAGAATAAACTCCAAAACTACCAATAAAACTGCTTAATTTGTTTAAATTATTTCTAATAAAATCCTGAAAAATAACAACAAAAATTATGAAAATGACAGCTAAACTCACAATTCCAAAATTTTTAATCTTTTTATTCATAAAACATTTTGAAATTCGTTATTTAAAAACCTTAACGCTAATTCTCTAATAAATTCTTTAATTTCTCAGGCAAAACCCATTTTTTATAGAAAAGGTTTATGTACTGAATTCATCAATAGGTTTTAAATTAATAAATTCAAACAATATTGTGTTTAAAAAATCAAAATCGTTAATATCTTTAGATTTTCTATCAATTGAAAATATAAATCATAACGAAGAAACAATAAAAACATTTATTTCTCAAATTTTGATTGGATTTTTTTTAGATTTAAAACAGGATTTGTTATAATGAAACCTATGAGGGAAAAAAAAGAATTATAAAGCCAATATGGAAATATTTATTAAAATGAATAAAAAAGCAATATCTCCGGTAGTTGCAACTGCTTTACTACTTGTTGTAGCAGTAGTTGCCGTAGTTGGTTTTCAAAATTGGTTTGGGAGTTTTTCTTCTGAAGTTTTTGCTGATGTCGAACAACAGGGCTCAGATTCAATAAATCAAGAAGATATTAAAGCAGTAATTGATGATGAAATTTATTTTGTCAATGGAAAAAGCCGAGACGTCACAATTCAAGAAATTAAAATTGGGGATAAAGTTTGTAATCTGAGTAATTTAAATGTTGGTTCGGGAATGCAAAATTTGAGTTTAAATAATTGTACTCAAAATCTTTCTTCTGGATATTATGATGTCGTTGTAGTTACAGATAAAAATATCATTTCGAGAAAAATGAGAGTAGAAGGCGAAACTCCAGGTCTTTGTGATAATTTGAAAGGAGGAGAATGGATAGAAGTGCCAGGGAATGGAGCACTTGGAACAAGTGACTTTTGCGTGATGAAATATGAAGCTAAAGAAGATAGTTCAGGTTTATGTATAGGAGGAGATACTAACAATTGTCCTCAATCAATTGCAAGTGGAAATCCATGGGTTTCCTTGACTTGGCAACAGGCAAAATCCAACTGTGAAGCTTTAGGTGCGGATTATCATTTAATAACTGATAATGAATGGCTAACCATTGCTAAAAATGCCGAAAATATAGCAACAAATTGGAATTCTTCAGTTGTTGGAACTGGATTTATGTATTTAGGTCATAACGATAATGATCCTGCAAACTCGCTTGCAGCAGATACAAACGATTCCAATGGCTATTATGGAACTGGTGATGGAGTTTCAAGTCCTGGAGATGGCTCTTATGAACATAACTTTCCAAGTAATGATGCAAGAGCATATCAAGGTCAAAGAAGAACCCTTACACTTTCAAATGGAGAAGTTATCTGGGATTTGGCAGGTAATGTCTGGGAATGGGTAGATGAATGGGTTTATTCAAATTCAACTCTTGGTTCTCCTTATAGATACCATGGTGGAAACGCGAGATGGATGAGTTATAGTAATGATGATGGTACTCATAAAATTGCAGATCTTGTTCCTGCCTTAAAGACTCCTAGTTCAGGTTGGAATGCTGATAATGGTATGGGTAGATACCATGATGGAACAGATTTAGCAGGTGCTTATAACTCAATAAATCAGGCCCCTGACTTTTGTACTGGAGACTGTTCACCTACTGCTGTTTTCCTTCGTGGTGGCACTTGGTCCGATGGTGCCTTTGCTGGTGCTTTTGCCCTGGACTTGACCCGTGGCCCTTCGTACTCGTACACACGCATGGGTTTCCGTTGCTCGTATAGCGAATAAATCTCTTTGAGATTTATGCGCCATTTTGAAACTTTAGTTTCAAAATACACACATGAATATTGTACCAATAAGTGTAATTAAAGTCCCCTACAAAAAATTTGGGACTATTTAAATAAATTCTCCACATAATTCTCTAATAAGAAGATTTTACCTGTTCCAGTCTGAGCAATACCAATTAAATCTCTTTTTTCTAAAATCTTTGGAATAGATTGTCCCTAAATTGATGCTGGAGTAACATAACCACTTTTTACCAAAGCTTTTTGAATCGGTTCAATTAATTTGATTTCTTTAAATAACATTTGAAATTAAATCCCCATCTCTTTTTTAATTAATTTATGAGCTTTATTAATTTTTTGAAACTCTTCCAAATTTCCGCCCATATCAGGATGTAGAGACCTTGCAAGTTCCTTATAAGTTTTATCAATCACATTCAAATCACATTCATCTTCACCAAGACCCAAAGTTTTTTTCGCTTCTTGTAAATCTTTCCTAATCTCTTTTCTATCAGAATCAGAAGAAAAAGTATACAAAAATTCAACAAACTCCTTTTTACCATTTAAAACCTCATCAACTTCAAGCTCAATTAATTTCATAACAACATACAAATTATCAATAAACCTTTTCGCCATAGAATAAGAAAACCTTAAATAATGTCCATCCGCCCAAAATTCTACAATCCCTGGATGATTTTTAAATCCCAAAATGTTCGTTTCAATTTTCACATCATCACGATTAACGCCCAACTTCTTTAACTCGCTAGCAATATTATTTGCAAAAAGCACCGCAGTCCTACTATACGCAGACTTAGTTACTTTTACTGCAATTTCATGCCCTTTTACCATCACTTTATCCATATCTCTAATAATACATAGTATAATTCATTTAAAAAGCTAAGCGGAAAATAATTATCTAAAAATTCAGAAAAAGTGTAACTAACCTGCACTAATAAAACCATCAAACTCTTCATAACCACCTTTTTGTGCATTAATTTTCTGCAAAACTTTCCTTGCAACTTCAGGCGAATCTGTTGTAAAAAATATCTTCATTTTACTCAAATCCGAGGTTTTTCTGCAATGTATACAACTAAAAGAAACTCCCGCAGTTGTAATTGCAAACTTATGACACTTCGGGCAACAAACTATTTTATATATTGTCATTTTTACTCCTCAACATCAAAAAACTCCTGATTTCCATTATCACATGTACATCCGCACTCTCCTTCATAAGCTGTCCAAGAAATAAGTTGTTTTGGAGCACCATCATTAGAACTACAAAAATTCGAACATAACCTAAAACAATCAACTCCCTCTCCCAAAAGTTCAAAATTTTCACCCTTCTTATCATATGTTGAAATTGCAAACGCAAAAGCCAAAAAAATCCCTGCAATAACAATCATAAAAACTCTTAATTTGAATTTTGATTCAGATTTCATAAAAACTTAAAAAATAAATTACTTAAATATTTTTGTAACTAACTAAATTTGCCCAAAACCAAAATTGAAACAATTAAAGCCCCAAAAGATAGAAATCCCATCAGAAAGTAAAAACTTCCGTATTTGATTAAATTAAGTGGACTCTCAGACATTTTTTCCAAATCTTTAAAGAAATCTTTCATCAAAAGTAAAGTCAATGGAATCAAAAACAAATCGGCAGCTAAAATCATAGTGACAAAATTTTTCCCAGACAAATAACAAGATAAACAAAATTTTTCAGAAAAGACAAAAGAAATCCAGACAAAAAATATCCCGATCCATAAAATAAAAGAGAGAAAAAGAATTTGCCATAAAGAAAGATTTCTTAATTTTGCAATACAATGCCTCAAACCTGTTTCCGAAACCATATTTTATTACATTTACTATTTCACTAGCCACAATATGAAAACAAACAAAACAATTCCTATAACAATCTTCAACCACAAACTCATCCCTTTCTCCTCATTAAGTTCATCTCCATCAACCAAATCAGAATCAACACTATTCTCAGATTCAAGACTCTCCCCTTCTCCATCTTCTCCACTTAAAGCAACAGAAGAATTTTCATTAACAGAATCCTCAACATTCTTTGAAACTTCATCCTCAGAATTAGAAGAACTACTCGAATTTAAAGTCTCTCCTGAACCGCTAACATTCTTACCAACAACAGCATAAGATGAAAACCCTTCTGTTTTTAAAGTAAAATAATAATAGGAGGCATCATCACTTGAAATAACTGGTTTAAGTGATGAAACTTTCCCTTCGCTAAGTCTCATCATATAAACTTGAGTTGGCAAATAACCATTATCATTAAGCCACGATTTTGAAACCTTGAAACTAAATTCAACCCAAGCAAGATTCATATTTGAAACCTCACTATCAACACTTAAAACTTCATAAACATCAAACCCATCATGTGGCATTTCAATCTTTTTTGAACTAAATAATATCTTTTTCCCCTCTTTTGTAAAAGTTTCAGGAGTAAAAGTAAATTCAGCATTGTTTTTATTTACTCCCGCAGCTACTTCAATATTATTAATTGCAGAGTTTTCAATTTTAATTCTACTTGTTTTGTAATCATATAAATTCAGATTTTTCTTCAAACTTACTCCTTTCTGAACAGAAACTGAAATCGTTGAAAGATTAATATTTGAAAAAGAATCATCTTCATCATCAAGAAAACTATAATTGAATTTGTTCATCTTTCTAAACTTATCGTCAAACTCATCATCACCATCATCATCAAAGATTTCAATAGTTACATCATCAAGTTTATGATCACACTCAAAATAAACCTTCTCTGCAAAATACTTCGTAATCTTTAAATCCCTAGAACTTGAACCTTCATCAAAATCAAAACTTACATCAAACTTATCATAATCCAAATCACATTCAATCTCTTCATCATCGTCAAAATCATGATCAATATCAATTACTAGTTTATATAAATCCTCATAAAACTCATACTCTACCTCGTCCTCATTTTCATAATCTTTAACTAAAATTTTATCATCTTCTTCATCATAAAGAGTAAACTCAATCTCTTCAAGTTTATCCCCACAATCCAAAACAAAATCCTCGCTGAAATTAAACTCTAATTCCATATCATCATTACTAGAATCATCATTAAAAGTATAATCAAAAGTATAATCATCATCTATGGTTAATTCACAATCAATCTCATCGTCATCATCCTCAAAATCATGGTCAAGTTCAAGAATAAATCTTAAATCTCCTGTTGGTAATTCTGGTTTTGTCTTAATTAAAGAAACATTAATAGTTGGGTCAATAGTAATAACGCTACTTGTTCCCGCATAACCAAAAGTGTTATTAAGAATATTCTTAGTAGAATTAATCACAAAATCATTTGAATCAGAAAAAGTATGGATTGTAGAACCACCTCCAGTTGTAACCCTAACAGAATATGAACTAACATTGAAATTAGAACTATTTGAAGGGATTAAATCAACTACAATACTAAAATTCTCCGGAGAAAGTTCAGAAATATAATAATCAAACTCAAACCCTGTACTAGAATCAGTTACTGAAGAATTAAACTCTCTTAGAATAAATCCATCTTCAAAATTACAATTATCAAAAGTTGAATTTACAAAAGATGATGAGAAATCAAAAGCTTTTGTAACATTAGTAATCGTGAAATCCTGACAATCAAAATAAACATTCTCAGAACTTATATTAAAACAACTTCCACCCTCATTTGTTGCATCAATATCATTAATTAGAGAATAATTCCCCGGACTGCTAATCGTTTGACAAGAAGTAACATTTACAGCACTTACAAAACCTAAAACCAAAAAAATACTAAATATAAAGTCCAGCCACTTAAATTTCCACATATCAATTACCGCACAAAATCAAATTATAAATCTTTTTCATTATTGTCATGGGACTAATGGAATTTATCCGAAAATTAACAAAAAATCCAAATTTTTACACAAAAATTTATATACTTATAAATACTCAAATACTTATAAACACCTAGGGAGATTTGCCCGCAAGTTTGGAGATGGCCTTCTGGAACAACTTATTTGGAAAAAGAAAAAATAAATCTGAAAAAAGAGAAAAATCTATACAACCTAAATCTTATGGTGAAGATTTGGCTGAGAGAATAATCAATGCATTAACACCTGAAGAAGTAAAAAATCTCTCACAAGAATATTTCTTAAAAAGACAAGAAATAAAACAAAATGAGGAAAAAGACAAAGCCGATAGACTTAAAACTGAAATTACTGCTAAATTAGAATCTCATTTACAAACTTTAAATACTGAACAGGACCGATTTGAATTTAAAAGCAAAATTGATAATTTCAATCGTCAATATAAACAAACTCGAGAAATTGATAGACAGGCAAAAACAGATGCAACAATAGTACATAACATGGTTATGTTAAATGAAGATCCATCAACAGAATATAAAAGAGAAGTTGGTAGAACTGTAGACAACATCTCAAAATCTCGTAAATATTTCATCCCAAATCCTGCAAAATCAGAAAATTCCTATAGAGATGCCTTAAATACTAATGCACCAGAAAAGGTTGAAGACATAAATAATATTTATGATGACAGATTTTTTGACGGTGTGAGAAGAAGTTTAAAGAGAATAAATGATTCTTCTAAATTTTTGCCATATGATGAACCACGTTCTCTTGAAAGTAGAAGTTTTGATGCTCACACAAAAAGATTTACTTCTGAGGACCCAGAATATAGAAACAAACTTGAAGATATGTTAAATTCTCATACTGCTAGAATCAGAAGAATTGGTACAGATACTACAACTCAATCCGCACAAATCACATTTGAAGGTTTGATGACTGGAAACAGGAATGCTGAGACAAAATATAATGCTTTATATCATGATTTAGATGATGAACTACAGGAGGATTTAAGTGGCGAAATTTCAAAACTTATTGCTGAGGAATTATATGAAAGAATAAGTAGAATATATTATTCAAAAATTAGTTCTGAGTATAAAGCCGAAGTTGAAGGTCTATTAAGTTGGTATTGTGACTTGCCAGAACTTAAAGGAGTCTCATATGAAGGTCTGCTCGCAAAATACCTAGCACCAAAACTTACAAACTCTCCAGTTGTCGAAATCGCAACTATGTTTATTAACAAGTTACAAGGCGCAAACAATCTTCAAGACATAGAAAGTAAACTTGAATATTATGGACACACTACTAGAGCTGATAGGCCAAAAATTGAAGGAGAAAGAGTATATAATTCAGGAGAAAAAGCCAAAAAACATGTAAGTAGTTTTTTCACTATTAATGATTAAAACCTTCTAGAATAGTGTCTAATTCCTCCATAGTATAACCTAATCGAATAGTTTCATACCAAGAACCTTCTCTAGCAAATCTCTCCTCAGGCCCCAAGTTTAAATCTATTGAAGGAAGAAATAATAAAAAATTATCCACTACTACATAATTCTCTTTTATTGCTTGGGCAATGAAATACTCAGTAACTTTGTCCCCCGAGAGAGTATCTTTAGAATGTGCAGCCCATAATAGAGGTATTTCCCTAATAGAAATATAATGCTCAGTTTGATAACTACCCAAGAAATTAGTTAAAATTCTTTTTGCAACTACCTCTGCAATCTCATATCTTACATCTTTGGAGTTATCTATTCCTCTCTCACTCTCCTCTATAACTCCCTTAGCAATTTTTCTTAAAGGGAATGAATGTAGTACTGTCTGAGAAATATCATCAACTAATCCACCAAATCCGCTCCTCTGTTTATTTTTAAATAATGGTCTTGTAATTACATCTAAATCCATCTTAAATCCCTACTCATCATACTCGTTAATAAACATCTTTAAAGTGTGCACTAAAAACACTCTTAACACTTAATTTTTAATTTCACAAATTCCGCCAGGACAATTTGGCCGACTTTTAGGTTCGGAAAGCAAACCCCACTTTAAAAATAGAGGATAAAGTTTACAACCTACACAAAACCCTAAAGCTGATTCTAACCACATAAAGGCCAAACAAGTTCCACATATTGATAAAGGAAGCCAGCCCCTAACTCCAAAAACTATTGCAACGACAATCATAGTTGTAGCCATTAAAAAACCAATACTCCAAGCAAATCTTTTCTGGATTGCGCCAACCCATTCAGGTTTTTGATTTTTAACCATTAGACTTCCAAGAAATGATAGAGGACTTAAATGAGGACCAATAAAGACCTTAATTAGAAAATCTACCCAAAATAAAATTACTGTAAAATACAAGAAAACATAATTTCCGGTAGTTTTAATTAAATAAAATGTAATAATTCCAATTAAAAACATAAGTCCTGCAGTTGCTCTAACTGCTCTCTCGTTAAGAACCGGATAATCGTAACCTTTTACCTTTTTTCCTGCATTGAAAAATATTTTTTCTGCCATAAAAGTGTGAAAGTCTTTTCTCTTTATAAACCAATCTTGGTGTTGAGAAAAATTTTAAAAAAATCACATCTGTTCCCAGATTAAACGCTTTAACATTTTTAATATTTTTAATGTAAAAAATCTATAATCTCTAATCCCCTTGTTTAATATATTTCCAACTCCTATATTTGATACGAGGCGTAAAAAATGGTTGAAACTACAATAAAATCCCTTGATAAAAGTATGACAAAGACATTAGAGTGGATAAATGATTTATCCGAAGATATTGGTTACACTGATAAACAGCATACATATCTTGTTTTAAAAAGTGTTCTCCATGCACTCAGAGACAGACTTACAATTGAAGAAGCAACAGATTTGGCAGCACAACTGCCTTTAGTTATAAAAGGTATTTATTATGATGAATATAACCCCTCAAAAACACCAATAAAAGCTAAAAATGAAGAAGAATTTTATGCGATGGTCGATAGAGGTTTAAAAAATAATCCGGAAATCAGCTCAGAACAAATAACTCCGATTGTCCTCGGATTTTTGGCCAGAAGAATTGGAGGAGATGAAATTGTACATGTTATAAGTAATCTCCCTCCAAAAATTGCAGCATTATGGGTGAAATAAGGTGAAAAAAATGGAAAAAACACTCAAAATGAGATGTCCTTTTTTTTCCAATATGGAAGAAATACCCGAGAAATATACATGCTATGGGGATAATGTAAACCCCCCATTATTAATTAGTGGTGTGCCACGAGAAGCTCAAACTCTTCTTTTAATTGTTGATGACCCAGACACGCCAAATGGAGAAATATTCACTCATTGGTTTGTATATGATATACCTGTCACAACAAAAAAAATTCCTGAAAATTCAGTTCCAGCCGGAGCAAAAACTGGACCAAATACACTTGGAAAAGCCGAATATATTGGACCATGTCCACCTTCAGGAACACACAGATACTTTTTCAAACTTTACGCACTTAAAACATACATCGAACTGGCTGAAGATTTGACAAAAGAAGATGTGATTACTTTAATAGAAGATTTAATTGTTGATCATTGTGAATTTGTGGGCCTTTGTAAACATAAAGAATTTAAGTAATCCTTAATCTTTATTCTTTTTTAGTCTTTACAAAAATATAAAAGTTGTAAAATATAAAAATATGAAATGAACAAAACTTATTATTGGTTTGGAGTTTATCTTTTATTTTTACAAATCTTAGTAATTTTTAGAAATGTCTATATTTTTGAGGATTTGAGTGTTTTTGTGTATTTTTGCGACCACATACCTTTAATTTTGGCAATTGCGTTTTTAAGAGAAGATGTTAATAGAATAAAAACATTTGTTATTGTTGGATTTATTCCTCAGTTAGTTTGGACAATAGACTTTTTTGCTAATTTACTATTTAATGCTCAGATTTTCGGACATAGTTCTTATTCTTTTGAATTAGGGACTTTTAGTTTTTTAGTTACTTTAGGGATTCATCTTTTAACATGCATTCCTGCCTTTTTTTTAACTCTGAAAACTAAAACGGAGAATAATATTTTACTATATTCTTTTGGATATCTTATCTTTTTATATATTGCAACACTTTTATTTACAAGTCCTGCTCAAGATTTTAATTGTGTGTATAATGCTTGTAGTGTTGGTTTTTTGCAATTTCCTTCTTTTATTTTATTCTGGATTGCTATAACTTTTGGTCTTGTTGTAATTCCAACTTTCTTGATTATGAAAGTTTTTTCTAAGATTTATGAGAGAAAGGAGATTAATGAGTCTTAAGTCTTTCATTTTGATAAACACAGTATTCATCTAGGAGTTTAAAATAACTTTGTCTCAAAAATGTAAGTTCTATAGGTAAGTTTCCAACTAGTCCATAGGTAGAGTTTTCTCTTTCAAATTGCTCTGCAATATCTGACATACCATCACCAATTAAAGAAAACCCAATCGTCCCACTATGAAACAAACTAGGTCTTCTTTTTGCAATAGAACTAATTTTTCTAGCTATATCTCTAACCGCCCTAGGATTAACAAATTCTGGATTTGCAAAAAATTCAACTTCTTCTCCAACATCAGAATCAAGTTTTAAATAACTGAAAGAATTTCCAGAAAAGAAATAAAAATTATGAGGAAGACGAAAATTCCATAGAGTTGTTTTTTTAAATCAGGCAAAATTCTATCTTTAGCAGAAATGTGTAAATCTGTTTCGTCTTGAGTAACTTCTTTTTGGTTAACTCCCGAAATTCTTCTTAAAAGATTAACTACCACTATGAATAATTAATATTTTAGTAGACTTATAAATATTGCTATAAGTAGAATAAATATATAACATCGGGATTTAGAGAAGTTTTTGCGAAGCAAAAATTTGGATGGAAGAAACTGCAAGTTTTCTTTTTTAAAAATTAATTTAATTTGGAAAAACCTGAAACTAAATAAGAAAAGAATTAATTAC
>CAZLRR010000006.1:14850-43512 GCA_964562045.1 uncultured Methanosarcinales archaeon | reverse complement strand
GTTTTGGATAGTTTTGGACTTCTTGTTCCTGTGAGTGTTTTGGAAATTAATTTAGATAGAATTTTTAAATTGAAATAGTTTTTTATTTTCGATAGTTTTATATATATTTATAGCCATTATAGTATTTATGGTGGCAACGACTATTCAAGTTGATAGTGAAGTGAAAGATCAGTTAACTGAGTTTAAAATGCCAGGTGAGACATATAATGATCTTCTAAAAAGATTATATAAGAGTGCTTGTGAGAGACAATTACAAGATTTATTAATGAATTCTGAGGACAGTGTTTCAATAGATGAAGCTATAGCCTGGATTGAAAAACAAGAGTAAATATGGTTAAAGTTGAAATTACTCAAGAATTAAAAAAGGAAATTTATAATATTTTTGGAAAGACAAAAGCTTTAGAGATTGTGTTATTATTTAAGACTTTAGAAGAAAATCCGAAAAAGGGGAAAGAATTATCAAATGTGGGGAATATTGTTGTTAAAGAATTAAAGTATGAAGGTTTTAGATTTTATTTTATTACTGATGGTTATAAGATTAAATTTTATGATTTAAATGGGTTAAAAGATTTAGTTTTAAAGTTTGTTAGAATGTCAAAGAAGAAAGATCAACAAAAAACAATTGAGGAAATCAAAGTTTTACTAAAAAAATTGGGTTATGGCGGATTTAAATAAGTTTATAAATTTCTAATTTCTTATTATGTTATCATGATTATTGTTACAACAGAAAAAGTTGAAGGCCATAAGGTCAAGAAAGTTCTTGGTATGGTTAGAGGTAGCTCTGTGAGGGCTAAGTGGTTTGGAGCTGATTTTGTTTCAGGACTTAAAAACCTTGTTGGTGGGGAGATGACACAGTATATGAAGTTAATGGATGAAACTCGTGAGAAAGCTATGGGGAGAATGGAAGCGGATGCTAAGAAGCTTGGAGCTAATGCTATTGTTTCAACTCGGTTTATGACTTCACAGATTGCAGCAGGAGCTGCTGAGATTTTGGTTTTTGGAACTGCAGTTGTTTTGGAGTAATATGGCAAAAGAATTTGAGGACCCTGCTCAGGACTTGTATAAGAAAAGAAGGGAGAAGGCTGATTTGAATAGGGAAGTTGAACCGTTTACTATTGCTGCTTTTGTTATGGTTTGGTTTGGTTTTTTTGTGGGTTTTATTCCTTTTTTAGGACAGTTATATTTTATGATAGTTTTGATTTTAGCAATTGTTGGTCAAGTTAGGATTGGAACTAATAAGAAGATTTATAGGGGAACAGGGTTTAATATTTTTTCAATTACTATTTCGGTTTTATATTTGCTATTGAGTTTTGTTTTCCTGCTTTTTATGATAGTGAGTTTTTAATTGGTTAGTTCCAGTTAAAGTTTATATATTCTTTTGATTTATTTTTGTTATGAATAAGAAAGGGGTGACGATATTAGTTGGAACTATGCTTTTTCTTTTAGTTTTGGTAGTATTTTTCTTTGTTTTTCGTTCTTGGTTTTATAATGTTGCGCAGGAAAGGTTTGCAGATGTTTCTGTGCAGATTTCTGACTCAGATGTTGAGATTTTAGGTGCTGATACTTCAAGTATTTATGTGAAGAGTTATATTGGTAGAGATTTACAGGTGAAGAATATTTTTGTTGATGGTGTAAGTTGTGGGGTGAGTGGAGTTTTATTTGGGATGAGGATAAGTAATATTTCAGTAGGGACATGTTTTGATGGTAAGGATTATAATGGGGGCGTTTATGTTTCAGTTTCTACGGATTCGGGCATGATTTCTGATACAATTGTGTTTAATCGAGATTAGTAGTAAGGTTTTTAAGTATGGAATTCAGTAGAGAGTATGGGGCGTGGGCAATTATTTTTTTTTAAGGCTGTAATTTTGGTTGCTGTGTTGTTTTTGTTATGGCAGATGAGGGTTTTGCTGATGCTTTTTTTTGGTAGTATTTTGCTTGGGATTATTGGTTATGGGGGAAGTAAGTATATTGCAAGAAAGTTTAATATTAAGTATGAGTATGGGGCAATTATGTTTTTGTTTTTGGTTGTTGGTTTAGTTAGTATTTTTTTGCTTTTAGCGCTCCCAAATGTTTCTGATAAATCAGCTGATTTATTTACTGAGTTGCCTGAGCGTTTGGAGAGTGTGGAAAATTCAATTAGTGAGTTTACTGGTGTTCCTGTTAATATTTCGGAAAATATTGATGGAGGAAATTTATTTGATTTTGTTAAGAATTATTTTCCTGATGTTTTGAATTTTGTTACGGGTGCTTTTGCGATGTTGGTTTTGGCTCTGTATTTGATTGTTGATTATAAGACTTATAGAAATATTATATATTATTTTTTTCCTAAGAAAAGTGCTGAGCCGATTATTGAGAGAGTTAATCATGATGTTCAGATTTGGTTTTTGGGGCAGTTGATTTCTATGTCTATTGTTGGTATTCTTGTGGTTATTGGTTTGTTGATTATTGGGATGGAGTTTGCTTTTGTTTTGGGTTTGTTTGCTGGAATTTTGGAGTTTATTCCTACTTTGGGGCCGATTATTGCATTTATTCCGATTGTGTTGATTGCTTTGTCTCAGAGTGGGACTATGGCTTTATATGCGGCTACTTTGTATTTGATTGTTCAGACTATTGAGGGGTATTTTTTAACTCCTATGGTTCAGCAGAGGTTAGTTTCTGTTCCTGCGGTGATTCAGCTTGGAATTCAGTTAGTGTTTGGTATTTTGTTTGGTCTTGTGGGGATATTTTTTGCAGTTCCTTTTTATGTATTTGCAAGAGCAATTTACAGAGGTCTTAGAGAGCAAGACTTAGTTAAAAAAGTTGGTTATGATTAAGTTGTCTTATGAAGTGTATTTGTGAAATCAGTAGAAAAAATTACAAATATTTATAATTAATATGGAAAAGGGTTAGATATGAATAATATTTGGAAAGTTTGTGTTTGTGGATTAATAAGATGTGGCGATCAAATTTTAATTATAAAAAGAAATCCTAAGGAAAATGATTATGCGGGATTTTGGGAGTTTCCTAGTGGAAATCTTGAATTTGAAGAAGAGATTGAAGGAGGATTAAGAAGAGAGATTTCTGAAGAAATAGGAAAAACTTTTGAAAAAGAGGAAATAATTTTAATTGGTTCTTCGAAATATAAAATTGAAAAAAAAGATGAAATGAGATTTGTAATCCAATTAAACTACTTAATTGAAGTTGAAGAAAAATTTACACCAAAATTAAGTTCTGAGCATATTGATTATGATTGGGTAAATAATGATGATTCAAGAATTGATTCATTTTTACTTGAAATAATAAATCAAATAGTTAAGAGAGAGTGCGACCTTCCAAATGCACAGCAATTATAAATTGCTGGCACCAAAGGCTTGAAAAATCTTTCACAAGCTCAAGATTTGGGGACACCCCGATCTTCAGCCATCAGAGATAAGGGATTGAAGATTAGAGAATAGTGTCTTAAAAGTAAAGTGTTGATAAGTTGTGATGTCTTTGTTTTTGTTGCTTTAAGCCGTTTTACTATTTCCTTATCTAAAGAAATTAGTATCTTTTCTTTTGTTACTTTTCTCTTTTTCATAGTATAAAAGTAATGACTTTTAGTGTTTATAAATGTATTTTGTGAAGTCAGTAGAAAAGTCTTCTTTTATTGTTACTTTCTAAAATTTCTTCTATTAATATATGTAACATTGTTGAAGGATTACTTTCTTCGGAAAATAAGTTTATATCTTTAATATTTAATTCTTCTTCAATTTTTTTAGAATTTTTAATAGCTGTTTTAATTTTAGGAATTAATAGGTTTTTTGTAATCTCTTTAATGTGAGATTTGGAATATTTTTTATTAATTTTTTTAGATAATAAATCATTAATTCTCCTATTAGATAAATTTTTTTCTTCAATTTTTTCAAAATGCAATAAAAACCATAACTCTAATGACGGATTTGATAGAATTAACTTTATTTCAGGATAATCTATGATTTCTTTTTTAGCTTCATCTAGTTTTTTATTTCTATGATTATCTAGATCAAAAACACAATAATATTTATCTCCTTTAATATAATTATTTTCTGCTTTATTTTTTTCTAATATTTCTATAGCTTTTTCAGAAATACTTTTTGGATCTTTTTTTTCAGAAACAATACAAATAATATTTAAACCAGAAATTCTTAATTTTTGTTTTAAAATCTCAAAATAATTTTTTTCAGTTTTTCCTTCACAGATAATATAATATGAATTTACTGAAATATATCTTGAGATTCTTGCCATTTTTAATTATAATTGTCTGTTGTAATGGGAATTGCGCCGAATCTACCACTATAGTAGGCTTTTTTTATGTCTAAGTCTTTTCTAATACCTTTAAAATCAAATATGGAGATTAAACTTGTATCTTTATTTGGATCTTTCTCCATAAACCAAATTTGATCTCTTCTTAAAATATTTAAATCTAGTAATTCAGTATTATGTGTTGTAAATATTAATTGTGAATTCTTATTTTTTTTACCATTAAATATTTTAACTATATGTTCCATCAATAGTGGATGTAAACTTTTTTCTAATTCGTCTATAAATAAAACTTTATTATTTTCTAAAGAATCTAGTATACTTCCAGCAATATCAAATATTTTTTGAGTTCCTGATGATTCTTCATTATAATCAAAAGATATTCTTTCTATTTTATTTCCATTTTCTTGTTCATGTATAAATTTTATATCAAATTCAGTCATTAAGTATTTGTGAAATTTTTTAGGTAAATCTATCGGTATGTCTTCTTCACTTTTTTTTTTAACTTCCAAGTCTACAATTCCTAAATCGCAAGATTCTAGTAATTCCATTATTTTTTCTTTGTATTTTGAGTTATTATAGATAAATTCCGCAGTATCATTTTTATCAAATTCTTCAAAAGGTCCATCAGAAATAACAATTAAAATATTATTTTTTATCCAAAGATATATTTCTTTTAGAATACCTTCTTCTTTTAAATTTACGGCTCTAGAAATAAAAGACATATTATCTAAAGTTGAATTTTTGAAACTACTTAATTTTAATTTATCTCCAAATGAATATTTATTTGTTTCCTTTCTATTAAAGATTATTTTTTTATTTTCTTTTAAGGATTCATTATAAACTTTATTTTCATCAAATGATATTTTATATGAATATTCTTTTTTATTTAATATAAAATCTAATTCAAATTTTGTTTCTTTTTTTAAATATTTTTTATCTAATTTATATGGAATTCTATTTATTTTGTCTCCAGCTGAATTTTGATGTGAAAATAAAACAGTATTTAATAAAAATCCTAATGCTTTCAAAAGATTAGTTTTACCTGAAGCATTATGTCCATAGATAACTGAACTTTTTAAAAGATTTTCTTTTTGAAAAACATTACTATTCAAAGATTTATCTTTGCTAGATTCTAGATTTAAGGTAATTTTATCTTTAATAGACAAAAAGTTTTCTACACTAAATTTTTTGATCATAATACTAAGAATATTTATTAATTTATAAATATTTGTGATAATTTCACAAATACTACTTTTTTTTGGGTTTTTTTGGGGAAAATCTTATAATTGTGGGAGTTAAATATAATTTATGTCTAAAAAAAAAGTAAAAAAATTGAGGGTATTGAGATAAAAAAACCTATTTTATTAATTTCTAAAAGTCTTGAAGAGTTGAATTGAAATATATCTAATCTTATAAAACATAAACAAAAAGACAGTGGTAAATGGTATGCTCTTATGGCATTATTTATTTCATTTGTTATTTTGGCAGCAGTAGCAATACCTTCTTTCCCTCTAATTTTCTTGGTAATGTAAGAAAATCGGTTAAAATATCAACAGAATTATTAACATTATTAGTTAAGTTAGTCAATCTATCAGAATTATTTAATCTCTGAGTCTCTACTCCCAAATCTCTAGACTCTTGAATGGTGCGACCTCCCGGACTTGAACCGGGGACACCCAGATCTTCAGTCTGGTGCTCTACCAACTGAGCTAAGGTCGCATTATGCCGTGCTATCGAAGATGCACCTTTTTGCACGCGTGCTTTTTGAAAAAGCCGCTGTCTCGACTAACTGAGACAAACTAAGGTCGCATAAAGTTGAGAAGCCAAAAAGGCTTCTCTAACGGGTAATTATGAGTAAAGTATAATACTTTATAAAGTTTTTTATCGGAAAACTTTACTCGTGTTTCAAGTGATGTTCAACAGTTCTGATTTTTATGTACTCAGGACCGAACTCACCTTGTGGAGTTGTACCTATTAAAAGAACTAAATCTTTATTAGATAATTCTCCTTTATCGACCATATTCTTAATAGATTCTACTACCAGCCGGGAATTTTTCTTCATGTCTCCTTTAACTTGAACAGGTCTTACTCCATAAGTCAACTGTAACCTACGAACTGTCTCTTCCTTAGGACATTTTGCGTAAACAGGAACTTCTGGCCTATATGATGCAATAAGTCTTGCAGTAGCTCCTTCCTCTGTTGCACAAATAATTGCTTTAATTGGCAATTCATGAGTTGCCTCAATTGCAGACTTTGCCAAAAACTGCTGAACCTTATCTCCGATTTGTGTATAAGTTTCTTTCACAAATCTCTCTTTTTTAGCCTCAACGTTTTTTAACGTATGACACATATATTTAACAGCTTCAACAGGATAATCTCCATAAGCGGTTTCACCTGAAAGCATAACTGCATCTGTTCCCAAAAACACTGCTGTTGCAATATCGTTAATTTCTGCTCTTGTAGGTCTTGGATTCTTAATCATAGTATGAAGCATTTGAGTTGCTGTAATCACAGGTTTTCCTCTCTCAATACACTTATTAATCATATGTCTTTGAGCAATAGGAACTTCCCACGCAGGAATTTCAATAGCTAAATCTCCTCTTGCAATCATAACTGAATGAACATAATCTAGAATTTCTTCAATATTATCAACTCCCTCTTGATTTTCGATTTTAGCAACAATTTTTGTAGTCTTATTTCCTGCTTTATCAAACATTTTCTGAATTGGAATTACATCATCTTTACTACGTACAAAAGAATGAGCGATAAAATCAATATTATTTTCATTACAGAATTCAACATACAATTTATCTTTCTCAGAAAGAGAAGGCAAATTCATTTTGGCTCCAGGAACATTAACTGACTTATTATTTCCAATTTCTCCTTCATTTGTTGCTTCACATTCTAAAGAATCCTTATTCTTCTTTAAAATTTTCAATGCAACTTCTCCATCGTCAATTAAAATAACTTTGTTATCTCCTATGTCCTTAACAAAGCCATCATAGGATACATAAAGAACATCTTTTGTAGACTCGCTCTTCTCATCCCAAGGTTTAACTACTATTTTGTCTCCAGGTTTTGCTATAAACTTCTCTTTTAAGTTTCTAGTTCTAATTTCTGGTCCTTTAATGTCCACCATAATAGCTGCATCACTTGAAACCTTTCGAACATTTTCAACAATCTTTATTGTATCTTTTGGCATCTGGTGCGCAGTATTTGTTCTAAATACATTTACTCCATTATCATAGAGTTCCTTTAAAAAATCCACCCCACATCTTAAATCAGATATAGTAGCAACAATTTTAGTTTGCTTCTTTCTCATTTTCCTTAATATCAAAATGAATTAAATTCCCTTTATAAATCTCACGGTGTTTTTTTAAAACTAATCACAGGTTTCCGAAAGAAAGTTTGTTTTTTCCGTTTTTACTATATTTTTTTCAAAACTCGCACCTAAAAATATATATAAAAGAACTTACTTGTATAAATATGATCTGCGTTTGTGAAAAATGTGGCCAAATCATAAAGTCAACTGAGCGCAGGATGGGATTGCAGCCTTACATTACATTATGTGTATTATGTGAGCGAGAGTATTTAAACTTTTTGTTTTCGGAAGAAATTCCCAGAACTTAAACCTTTAAATTTTTACACATAAAATGTTTCTCTAACTTATATCCAAGTTTCTTATAGTACTCTCTAACTCCAATGCCTGAAATAATTGTAATTTTCTCATATCCGTTTTTCAAAGCTATTTCTTCAGCTTTTTCCATTAAATTTCTTCCCCAGCCTTTATGTTGATAGTGTTTACTCTCATCTCCTACTGGGATAGTATTACCATACACGTGTAATTCTCTAATCAATGCAGTTTTTATACTAATTTCATCAAGCAAACCTTCTTGAGAAGGGAAACGTAATCTTACAAATCCAATTAGCGAGTCATTTTCATCACAAGATTCAATAAAAAATTCTTTTCCTCCACTTGAATTATATTCAGTAACTTTAATGTCGAAATTTCCAGCTTTTTCTCCATCTAAGCTTCGTATCCCAACTTCTCTTGCTCTAATGTCTTTACTCTCTATACTCCTATCTTTCATCTCCAATTCAACTAATTGTCTTAAGTTTGATCTGTTAATTCCATCTCCTTGAAGAAGTGTGGTTGGAATATCTCTTTGAACTCTCATAACTCTTGTCCATCTAGGGATATATTTGAAAGATTTAGCAATAATTTCTGAGGCTTTTTGAGTTGTAATTGGTTTAAATTGTCCTCTTTTAAATAATTCAAATAACGGAGTTCCAATAGTTAAAAGACAAGGATAGAATTTTATCATGTCTGGTTTGTAATTCTCATCTTCAAAAAGTTGTTTAATATTTTCAATATCTTCTTCTTCTTTTGAGAAAGGAAGTCCGAGCATCATGTGCGCATTTATTTTAAAACACATATCTTTTGCAGTTTTAAATGCGAGTTTTGTCTCCTCAAGTGTATGTCCTCTATTTGTTTTTTTAAGATTTTCATCATTTAAAGTCTGAACTCCAAGCTCAATTCGAGTAGTTCCAAAATCAAGCATTTCTTTTAGTTGTTTCTCTAAACACCAATCTGGTTTTGTTTCAATGGTTAATCCAATACAACGAAGTTTTGCAGTCTCATTTCTTTTGATTTCGGATTTATAATCTGTAATGTTTTTAGTTTTTAGTTCTAAAACTTTCTCGCGCACGTTTTTGGCTTTTGTTTCATCATTTAATTTTTTTTCAAGCTCGAAAAATTCATATAATTTATCATAATCAATTTTTCCATCATCTTTGATGAATATATCTCCAAAGTCGTTTATTGCCTTATATGAATTCATAACAAAATCATCTTTGTATTCTTTATCAAGAGAAGGGAAAGTTCCTCCCATGAAAATCATTTCAATTTTGTCTGGTTTGTGTCCGTTTATGCAATAATGTTCTAATCTGTTAAAAATTTGCATGTAAGGGTCATATTCGTTTCTTTTGGCTCTCATTGCAGCAGGTTCTTGTCCAGTATAACTTTGTGGTGTGTCTCCAAATGGGGAGCCAACTCCTCCAGGACAATAAATACATTTTCCATGTGGACATTTGTGAGGTTTTGAAAATAAGGCAACAACAGTTACTCCTGAAAGTTCTCTAATAGGTTTAATATTGAGTTTTTTAATTAATTCTTCTCTTTTTTCTTCAGACGAGTTCGCAATAATCTCAGGATTTTTAACTATTCCTTCAACTTTATGTTTTTTTGCAAACTCTATTTTTAAGTTATTAATTTGCACTTCTGTGGGTTTTTCCAAATCCAAGATTGTATCAATTAATTCATCAAAGAAAACTTTTCTTTTTTGAGTCATAGTTATATGAATTGAGATTTGTTTAAAAATAAAGTGGTTGAAATAGTTTTTCAATAAAACAAATTTTTATAAATTTTTCTGATTATTTTATTTTATGGCATTTAATTTACTTAGTCGTATATTTGGAGGTTCAGAATTTAGTTTGAAAAAAGTTAAATTTAATCGTTCTCAATATGTTTTTAATGAATATGATATGCTCCAGAGACAAGGAGATATTTTAGGAATCTTGGTTTGGCCAAATGCTAGAAGACAATTCCCAAAAGCTTATTTTCCTTTAGTTAGGGATTATTATGGGGAATCCGTTGAGTATTTAAAATCTAAGTTTGGTGAGGGCTTAAAAGTAGAAGAGAAAATTGTGAATGGATTAAATTCTTTAGATTTGGTTACTAGGACAAGTCCGAAGTTTGATTCTGAAAAGAACTTATTTCATTCAAGTTATGTTTCTAGTTCTGATTCAAATATTTTTCTTGCTCTTTTCTTTTACATAAATTTTCCAGCAACAGTGATTAAAAAATTAACCTCAGATAATGGAGTAAAAGAAACTTTTTCAGTTTTTGAAGATTATAATCCTTTGGATTCTCCTTTGCCTGCATCTATTATAAATGAAGTTAATAAAAAATAATTTCTTTTAGATAATTCTTAAAATAAAATTTTTTTTCAATTTAAGATTTAGAATAGAAACGAAACTAGAAAGAATTTAGATTAGATTAATTAAATTAATTTAATCTCGATGTTTAAACCTGCAGGGATTTGAACTTTCATAATCATTCTTAAAACCCTATCGTTAATCTCAACATCCATTAATCTCTTGTGAATTCTCATCTGATATCTCTCAAATGATGCCTTTCCTTCACCATCTGGAGATCTTCTAGTTGTAATTTTAATTTTTTTCGTTGGCATAGGGATAGGTCCTACTAGACTTACTCCTAACTTTTCTGTAATATCTTTAACTTCATCAACAAATTCGTTTAATTTGTTAATATCATCTCCAACTAGCTTAATTCTTGCTTTACTCATTTTCAATAAAGGGAGCTAAATTTAAAATTTAAGCTCTTTTTTTACAACTTCAGTACACTGACCTGCAGCAACTGTTTTACCTGAGTCTCTAATTGCAAATCTTGCAAGCTGAGGAATTGTATCTTTTGTTTCAATAACTACAGCTTTTAGAGGCTGGAACTTAACGATTGCAGCATCTCCGTTTCTAATGAAGTCTGGGTTGTCTTCAACAGTAGGTGCAATTTTCTTCACAATCTGTGTAACTCTACAGGATACCTGTGCAGTGTGGATGTGGAATACTGGAGAATAACCAACAGTAATTACGCTTGGGTGGTTTAGAACCAATAACTGTCCAGTAAATTCACTTGCTAGTGATGGTGGCTCGGAAGGGGAACCAATTACGTCTCCTCTTGCAATGTCTCCTTTATTGTAACCTTTAGCTGAGAAACCTACATTGTAACCAGGGCCCGCTTCACTAACTTTTTCGTGGTGCATTTCAATATCTTTAACTTCACCAGCAATTCCAGTACCTGTTTTAGCAGGAACCGCAACAACTTTACTATTAGGTTTCAAGATACCTGTTTCAACTCTACCAACTGGTACAAGACCAATACCTTTAATTGCATAAACATCCTGAATCGGAACTCTTAGAGGCAATGATGTAGGTTTTTCGGAAACTTCAAATGCGTTAAGCATATCTAATAGTGTTTCGCCTGTCCACCAAGACATATTTTCAGATTTTTTAACTACGTTATCTCCAGGAAGGGATGCGATAGGTAAATATTTAACAGATTTAAATCCTAATTTTCCTACAAGAGCGTTCATTTCTTCTTTTACTTCGTTGAATCTTTTCTCATCGTAGTTTTTCATATCCATTTTATTTACAGCAACAACCAACTGGTCGATACCGAAAGTTTTGGATAGATAAGCGTGTTCTTTAGTCTGTTCGTTAACTCCGTCTGTAGCAGCAACAACTAAAACAGCAGCATCTGCCTGAGATACACCTGTAATCATGTTTTTAATAAAGTCTGCGTGACCTGGAGCATCAATAATAGTAAACTCATACTTATCAGATTCGAATTTTTTATGAGCTAGATCGATTGTAACTCCTCTTTCTTTTTCTTCTTTCAGGTTGTCCATCACATAAGCGAATTCGAAACCTGCCTTACCGTTTGCTGCAGCTTCTTCTTTTAATTTTCTCATAGTCTGCTCATCAACAGTACCTGCATCAAATAGCAGTCTACCCACAGTAGTTGATTTACCGTGGTCTACGTGTCCAATGAATACCACATTAAAGTGTTCTTTGTTACTTGCCATTTTTTAACTTACGTATAGTAAGAAAGAACTGGATATGTTTTATAAACATTTCGCAAATGAAAATTTATTAGATTATCAATATTATACAATACTTCCAAGAATTTGCGCTCCAATAAATGCAAATCCTGCAATTCCAATAGCCACAATCGCCGAATACTTAATCATTCCCGAAATTACTTTTTCTCCCATTTGATACTTTGTATAAATCGGGTCTTCTCCATTTTCGAGGTTTGAAACCATATATATAAGTATTAATATTAACAAAACGATATACACTCCCACAACTCCTTGAAAAAGAAAAGTTGGAATACTATCTCCTAAAAATCCTGATGCGCTTGCACCATCCAATCCTTCTGAAGGCAATTCTTTAGTTGCTTTAGAAAGAGTCCCCATAATTAATGTCACAAGCGAAACAATAGAAATTACAACTCCTGCAATAATTGGAGCTAGAAAATTAGCCTGTCCTTTCATTGAACCCAAACTCTCCGCAAGTAAGTCTCTCATTCTCTCATTACTCATATGAATTTCACTCAAATACCTTGATAAATCAATTAAAGTTTTAGCAGTAATTTCTGGTCCTTTTTCAATTGCACGAATAAAAATTTTCATAGAACTAATAACTAAATCACTAGGATATTCGTTAATTGCTCCCTTTTCTGAATCAAAAACCGCAGCTTCAATACTCATTCCATTAAACTTCACATTAGAATCTATCTTATTAAAAAATTCTGCCGCCTGAGTTCCTTTCATTGTGTCAGAAACTGCACCAAAAGCAAGTTCAGCTGAAATTCCTTCATTAATACGGTTTCCAAGCTGAAACATTGCGGAAGGAAATTGTTTTTCAAGACTTTTTGTTTTGTCACGAATACTAATTAGATTTTTATATTTATATTTTAGGTAATAACCAATTCCAAACGCAAAAGAGAGAGGAATAAACAAACTTAGGATACCTGGGAAAGTCCCATACGGTCCAAACTGGTAGCTTGGGTCGCCATCAATTAATTTGTATTCTTGAAATACTCCAAATGGTGAGCTCTCTCCAAAAATAGTTAAAAGTTTATCATTTAATGTCGCATCAATTCCAGTATAATGAAACAAAACTGGGGAAAATCCTATCAAAAGAAATAAAACAAAAAAGAAAATTGCGGGGACTTTAGGTGAAACATAAATTGTTTTTGTTTTTGATAATTTCAAAGGATAACTTTGCATCTGTTTTAGTTTCTTCTTATCAATAGAAGGAGGTTTTATTGAATTTGCACCAGATGGTCTATTAAAAATAATACTAAAACCAAAATAACCTATCAAGGCAGGAATTATTATATTGTAGAGTATAAACACTATTTCCCAGGTTGATTTTGGATCACCAAAACTTGCGGCAAGAGGCAAAATAATCAAACCAAGTATTGGTAAGACAATTCCAATCATATTAAAAGTTGTAACTTTCCCACGAAGTTCTTGCGCAAAATGAAGCATTTTTTCGTAATTTCCTTGTAAAATAATATCTAGAGATTTATCTAATAAAGTAATTCTTCTTAAATCTTCTGATTCGTATAAAGAACTCTCAATTAAATAAATTGCTTCTAGAAATTCTAGATTTTCGTCTCTCCAATCTTCAAGATAAGCATCCATTGCAGCTTTAATATTTGGATATTTTCCATTGTCAAGTTCCCACAAAAGTCTTTTAAAATCGAGAGATAGTGGTGGAGTTAAATAGTTTGCAGCAAAATTTACTGCTAGTTCAAAATTTGAATTAAATCGCATAAAAGCAACAATATAAAATACTCCAATAATTACTTGATCGTTTGCTTTAGCTCGCATTTTTCTTGCAAGCATTGCAGGAACTTTTTGCAGTGCAAAATATGAACCTATCGCAACAATAATTATTCCAAATCCGATTGTTGAACTTACAAGTATAAATGCTCCTAGTCCAAGAAATAAGAGAATTAGCGGAAATAACATTGAAGCGCTTTGAACACCAGAACTTGTACAACCAAGATGTGCATTAAAGATTTGTTTGTCGAGTTTTTCTTTCGATTTTTTATCGGGTTTTACATTTAGAAGTTTTTCACTTATATTACAAATTTTCTCATAAAAAGAATAAGATTTAGGCATGCTCTCTTTTCTGAATTGTTCATAATCTGCAGAAATATTTTCTTCAAAGTCTCCTTTTGAAAGTTTTCCTAATGTACTTTTGTCAAGGTTTGTTTTTAATTTGTCTTCAAACTTTTTCAAAAATACATCCTTTTCTTTCATACTAATTTAACTTTTCTAGGTTGGTTCTTTTAACTTTATGAATTTACTTTTAAGTTAAGAATATGTTTTATAATATGTTCTTTTGAGGAGAATTTATGGAGTATCGAAAAGTTGGAATAATATTGTTTTTACTTGTTTTAGCAATTTTTGCAGGTTGTGAGGGTGGTAGTGTTAGGTATATGGATGCTAATGTTCCAAGTGGTGAAGGAATAAAGTCTCCTTTTGGAACTTTGATTTATTCTGGAGACAAAGGAAGAATTTTTTGGTGTGAAGATGCTAATTGTGGGTCGGTTCAAGAAAAAGTTTTTCCTAAAGAGATTGCGTATGGAGAATATTTCTGGACAACAACTAGTGGGGAAAATTTATATGATGCCTTTAGAGGAGATTATATTCCCGAATCAGATTTAACTGATTATGATAACCATCCAGAAGAGTTAATATATGTAACAACTCCAGATAATGAACATTTAGACGCAAATTTTTGTCCGTATGGTGGAACATTTGGAGGACAAATGACTTATACTTATGGAGTTATAGAGGAAAAATGTTCTAAAAAAGAAAGTGATATTATTGGTAGAAATCATTGTGTTAGATATGATTTTTGGCCTGCATTAGAACAACTTGACAACTTGTATTATTGTCATACAACAAATGATTTGATTGCGGGCGTAAAGCTTCCAAATCATTGGGATATACAAAATGATAAAATTGATTTATTTTGTGGCGATGGAAATAGAATTTCTGTAGAGTATTATATTCCTAACACTTTTTTCCCTGAAATTGAGGGCGCTTACAAGGCTTGTATTGTAAAAAATATTAATAAGAATGAGTCTGTAATTTTCATTTCAGAAACTGGTAATGAGAGACTTGATGAAAGACATGAGACGATGGGTATTGACAATAATGTCCATTTTTTTAATGAGAATTTTACGAGGATACAGAATTTTTTTGATTTAGAATATGAAGATATTGATGTAAATGAAACAATTACTAAAAATGGAACTGCTTTTTTTTCAAGACCCTGTTCTGATACTAGAGTGACTGATAAATACATAGATTGTGATTTAGATCCAAATGCCGTAAAATCTTATGTTGCAGGTAATATTGATAAGGATGCACAAATTACTTCTGTTGAAGAAATTGTGACTATTGGGGCTCGTTGTGGTGAGGATGAAGATTCGCCCTCTTTTGTGGATTTGGGGGATGATATTGAAAAGAGGTGTACTATTATTGAAACTAAATCTCACGTTGGTGGAGATTCAGAAGAGATTAAAAAATGGAAAACTTATACGAACACTTTTGTTGCAAATTACACCATAAATGAAACTATTTTAAAAGTAAATTATACAAGTCAAGATGATAAAAATGAAAAATATTTTGTTGAATATAATTCTTCTCAAAGAGTTATAGTTATTAAAAATTTTGAAGAGCCGTTAACACAGACAATTGAAGATTTTGAATTTATAGTTCCAAATTATTTTGGTCTCTCTAGAATTGCAACTTTTAGAAAGTTGAGTTCTGATGAGTTTATTTATGGATATGAGTTGCCTGTTGTAAGTTTTGATCCAAGTATTGAGTCTTTAAAACCAGTTTATAAAATTGCTTTTTCGGGAATTGAATTTAAGCAAGATGATTGTATGAAGATGCTTGCAAGTCGAAATGTGGCAAATAAAAATAATGCAGATTATGAAGAGAATGGTGCATTATGTGAAAATTTGGCAAATGATGGTGTTAAAGTTTATATCAATTCGTACGCTCAAACTTGGGAAAAAGATCCCTATGCACCTTATAATACATTCAAGAATTTTATTTTTGATGTGTTGAGTAAATAAAAATAAAATGAAGAATGAAATTAACTAAAAATAAAAAAGGAGTTGAATTGACTTTGCAAACGATAGTTGTTTTTATTATTGCAGTTATTGTCTTGGTTATGGTGGTTTTTTTCTTTTTGAAACATTATGATGCTAATTCTGTTACAGAAGTAGGAAAAGGAGCAATTGATGTTGCAAATTCTGCAAGTTAGATTTCAAATCCTAATCTTTGAGATGTTATAAAAGATATTCTTGCCAACTTTTAAGTTTCCTTTCACCTCCCCCTAAAGTTTTGACATTTTTGTTATATTATATAGTAAAAATTTGGGTTTAATTGACTTTCCCCAAGCCTCCCTCTCGCTTTGCTCGGCAGCTAATGTTACATCTAAAAACCCAAATTTCTTGTTGTTAAAATAATTAATTCTGTCAAAACTTTCAGCCACACCTCGAGGGCTTAAAATTAAGAGATAAATTCAAATTTCAAAATTATGTGATTTGAGATGTCTCTGCAAAGAGTTATAAAATATAAATTCTTACTTTATTTATGGCTTTTAAAAAGATGTGTTTTTCGTGCGGGGCAAAAGTTGATAGCCTCTATGAAGGATTATGTGAAGAATGTTATGGTGAGCAAATTCCTCCAATTCAGGAGATTAAACCTATTAATTTGAAAATTTGCAATGGTTGCGGTAAGTTGCATTATAATAATCAATTATATGAGGTTGAGGAAATTCAAGAGATGCTCCCTGAAATTTTAGAGAAATCTATTGTTTTGAATAAAGGGTATGTACTAGAAGATGTGGATTTTGATAATTTTGAAATTGTTGGACATAAAGTAAGTTTTGATGTAATTGTTAATTCTCATTTAGTATAATATTTACAGGTTAGTTAAGACTAATTTTTATATTTAATAAGGTTTAAGGTTTGTTATGTTAGGTTTTGGAAAAAAGAAAAAAGATAATGGTTTTGAGTTAGATAATGAGACTTTGCCATCTCTCTCTGAGCAGCAAGGCAATTCTAATCCTCAACAACCTTCTACGACTTCGTCCTCATCTACCGATTCTTCTATGGGAAATGGTGCGAGTTCTCTTCCAGAGCTTCCTGAGTTGCCTAAGCAAGGAAATTTCCCGCAAGATGAGTATAGTAATCATGCAGATGCAGATCTTTTAAGAGAAGCAGAGAAAACTCCTCCGATGCAAAGTATGAATAATTCTGGATTTCAGAACCCTTTTGAACAGGAAATGAACTCACAGCAATCACAAATGCCGCAAAATGGGGTTGCTGGCGGTAAAGATTTTAACTCCGAACTTTTGAAAACGAAAATTGATTCTATGGAAAATCATCTTAATTTGCTTGATGCAAAATTTTCTAATCTTGATAAGAAACTTGAAGTGATTTATCAGATGATTGCTGCAGAGGTAAGTGATGAGACAAAAAAAAGACTTAGAATTAAGTCTATGATGGATGAAGTTAAGCAGTAAAGTTTTTCTTAATTAAACCTAATTCTTATAAATAAGTGATTCTTTTGTATAATATGTTTGATGAGATAAGACAATTTCTTGAGGAAAAGGGTTTGCCGGCTATGAGGTTTAAACAGATTGAGGATGCCGTTTTCAAAGGTTTAATTTTGAATTTTGGGGATATGCAATATTTGCCAAAAGATTTAAGAGAAGAACTTTGCGAAAAATTTGTTTTGAATCCTTTTGAAATTGTTGAAGTGGAGGATTCGAGCGAGAGTTCAAAGTTTGTTTTTAAAACTCAGGATGGAAACTATATTGAATCGGTTTTGATGAGACATTTAAAAGATAGGAGAACGGTTTGTGTTTCGTCTCAGATTTTTTGCGCAATGGGATGTAAGTTTTGTGCTACTGGAGCTAATAAGTTCAAGAGAAATTTAACAGAAGAGGAAATTGTTTTTCAGGTTTTAAATATTGGGAAGTATTTGAAGGACAAAAGTGAGGTGCCCGTTAAAAATGTGGTTTTTATGGGTATGGGGGAGCCTTTTATGAATTATAATAATGTTTTGGGTGCCATTAGAGTTTTTAATGATGATAAAAAAATGGGAATTGGGGCAAGACATATTACTGTTTCAACTTGTGGTCTTGCAGATAAGATTGAGAAGTTTGCTGATGAGGGCTTACAGGTTAGGCTTGCTATTTCTCTTCATGCTCCATTTGATGATTTGAGGAGCTCAATTATGCCGATTAATCAAAAGTTTCCAATCAAGGCAGTTTTAGATGCTTGCGATTATTTTGTTTCAAAAACTAATAAGAAAGTGAGTTATGAGTATGTTATTATTCGTGATGTTAATGATGCTCCTAAGTTTGCTTCAGGACTTGCAAAACTTTTGAAAGGGAAACTTGCACATGTTAATTTGATTGAATATAATCCCCATAAGTTTTCTAAGTATAAAAAGCCTTCAAAGCCCGCACTTTTGAGATTTAGAGATATATTGAAGCGTGAAGGAATTGAGTGTTCTATTAGACGAAGTATGGGGGATGATATTAGTGGGGCTTGTGGTCAATTAGCCGGTAAGTGAAGTTTGCCTATTTGAAATAATTCTGCGTTATTTGAAGGTCGAGCAGATGTAAACTCTAGCTCGCCTCCAAATGCCTTGAATTCTTCCAAAATATGCAAACTTCTTTCTTTTTTATTCCTTCGAATACCTCGCTGCTTTGTGGTGGAGATAGCATGAGTCAGCGATTTTTGATTTATTGTTGTTTTTTTTCTATTAGGAAAAACCATTCGTTTTCAACTTGAAATTCTTGGTATTGCCATTTTTGTTTTTCGAGATATTTGTAAAACCAGTTTCTTTTTTTTATGTCGAAATCTTTACCAGACCCAATTGATTTTGTGGGAAAACTTACAACTAAATGTTTTGCGGGAAGTTTTTCGAGTAAGATTTTAGAGTAGTGCCGCTTTACTTCTTCAATTGAGTCTAGGGCTTTGAATAGAAAGATTAAGTCACAATCTTTAAGTTCTGGTTCGTTTAGAAAATTTTCATTAGTTAAGTCATAAGCTTTTGCAATCCCGGGGATTTTATTTTGCTCAAAAAAAGAGTTTAGAAATTCCATGTCTTTTTCTGCTAAATCCGAGGCAAAATATTTAGGTTTATAATTTAGAATATTTTCAATTAGAATATAACTTATTGGATTTAGGCCACAAGCCAAGTCTGCAATTTTTTTTGGTTTGTGCCATGAAAATATCTTATTATAAATTTCTTCGTAGAAAGGAAATCTTTCTTTTGAGGATTTATGAGTTTGAAGTATTTCTTCATAGTTGATTATTTTTTGCTTTTTCGAGAAGTCTGATGTTAAAAAGATTGTATATTGGTGGTTTATTTCTGTTTTTATTTCTTTTAGGATTTGTTTGAAAAGTTTATTTTTTTCGAGTTTTTCTATTCCAACTCTTTCTAATTCTAGTTTGAGTTTTTTTTCTTTTTGGCCTTCTCTTAGGAAATAGTTTTTGATTTTTTGTTTAAGAAATTCTTTGCTTAAGTTATTGAGATTTTTGTTTTCTTGGAGTTTTTTTGTTATTAGTTCTAAGATTTCTCGCATATAAACAAACTTATTTTTGCGAATTTATAATAATTGTTATTTGTTGTGGGGTATAAAAATATTTAAAGAAGGAATTTTCTTGTGTATTATGAAGCTCAATAAAAAGTTCGGAGTTAGAGGACAAGGAGCACTTGAATTTATAATCATTTTTATTTTTATTTTTGTTATTATTGGTATTGTAATGGCTTTGACTGGAAAATATGCTCAAGACATAAAAGAGAGAGAGCATTATAAAGAATTAGACGGGGTTGCAGAAATGATAAAGACAGAGGTTGAGATTTATCAAAAATCTGGTGGCGGATATACTCGAAAGTTTGAGATTCCTGCACATCTGCAGAAAAGATTTAATGTTACTTTTAACCAAAGTTATTTAGTTTTTCAAGATAAAGATTTTGATGGAGACGATGGTCCTCTGTATTATTATGAGTTGACGGGTGATTATACTCCTGAAATTGTTGAAGAAGGAGGTGTTACTTATGTGGTTTTTAATAAGACAGAGTCTTCTATATATTCTGAGGAAATTCCCGATAATGTGGTAATTTATCAATAATAATTACGACTATTATTATTCTTGTTATTAAACAATATATTTATATAATATTTTGTGCTTTCTTTAATTATGAGATATAAGCTTATTCTGGATAGGAAAACTTGTATTGGTTGTAATGCTTGCGTTGTTGCAAGTAAGTCTTTTGATATGAGTTCTAGGGGAAAGTCTTATTTGAAGAGTTTGGGCATTCCCGAAAGTGAAACTGGAGAAGAAGTTCAGGAGATTTTTCTTGAGGAGGATTTTGATTCTAATTGTAGTGCAGCAGAGAGTTGTCCGACAAGTTGTATTCATGTAAGTGTTAAAAAGAAAAGTAAGAAGGGGGAAGAGTTTGAAGAGAAAATTATTTAAAGGGTATTGATTAAAGTTATTTAGATGGTAGTAGCGTTAGTTGATAGGGATTTGCGAGAGATTGCTAATGATTTAATAAAGACTCAGACTGATTTGAGGGAGCATGTTCAGCCGGCAAGTATTGATTTGCCTATTTCTGATGAGGGATATTTTGTTAGAGCCTCAGAAACTCCTTGTAGGGGGGAGAGAGTTAGAGAAATTATTGATAGGAATCTTGATGAAGGAGGACATAATATTGATTTGAGTAATGGTTGGGTTTTACAGAGAGGTTCAGTGTACTTGGTTAGGATTGGAAATGTTGTAGAACCTTTGCAATTTGAGATTATGGCTAGTCCTAAAAGTTCTATTGGTAGAGTTGATTTGGGAGTAAAGTTATTGTGTGATGGATGTGAGGAAACTGATAAAATTCCTGTAGGATATACTGGAGAGGTTTTTGCAGAGATTATTGCTAATTCTTTTGATACGAGAATTGTTGCTGGTCTTCCATTGACACAAATTATGGTGCGAGATAGTCTGCATATTCCTTGTGAGAGAATAAGTTTGGAAGGGCTTGTTTATAGTCAGTCCAAGGAATCTTTGCCTGTAAAAGTTATGGGAGAGAATGAGTTTATGCTTTCTTTGGATTTGCCAAATAATGATAAAATTGTAGGTTATGAGGCAGTTCCAACTAATGAAATTTTAGACATTACACTGGTTGGTGGAAATGATCCCGAAGAATTTTTTAGACCGATTTATTCGAGAAATGGCAGGTTAACTCTTCAGGAAGGGAGATTTTATATTTTATCTACAAAAGAGGGCGTGATGATTCCGCCACATTTATCTGCAGAAATGATTGAGTTTACTGCGAGATTAAGGGAAGCAAGAGCTCATTATGCTGGTTTTTTTGATCCAGGTTTTGGGTATGGTAGGAATGGCGAATTGAGAGGAACTATTGGTGTTTTAGAAGTGAGGCCCTATACTACTTCGGTGATTAAAGATGGGCAGGCGATTTGTGGTATGAGAATGTATAAAAATAAGGATATTCCACAAACTTTGTATGGGAGCGCAGGAAATAATTATGCAAAACAGACTGGTCCAAAACTTGCTAAGTTTTTTAAGGATACAGCTTAAGAAATCCATTAACTTTATATAAATCAAATATTTTTCTTTATTTATGAAAGCTATCGTTGCAAAGACTTATTATTCTAAACCTGAAATTCAAAAGGCTTTAATTGATTTTGCAAAAGATAGAGAAATTGGTGTTATGTTTGATGGTTATTTTGGGAAAAGACCTGACGTTATGGAAAATTTAATGGATGTGAAATCTTTGGTTGATAAGGGAGTTTTTTCGTTTCATATGTCTGAGGAGAGGTGGCTTAATGCTCTTTTATTGTCAGAAAAACTTACGGAGGATGAGAGAGATGCTAATCGAATTGGTTGGGATTTAATTCTTGATCTTGATGGGGTGGATTTTGAATATGCGCGAATTGTTGCAAAGATTATTTTGGATTTTTTGGAGGAGTTGGGAGTTAAAAATAAGTCGATTAAATTTTCGGGTAATAAGGGTTTTCATATTGGTGTTCCTTTTGAGAGTTTTCCGCAAGTTATGGGGGGAGAACCTTTAACTAAGAGGTTTCCGGAACTTCCTAGGAAGATTTCTGCTTATTTGATTCATGAACTTAAGGAAAAAATTGCAAAAGCTATTTTGGAGAGAGATGGTAGTGTTGAGAAAATTGCTGAGAAGTATAAACTTGATGTTAATGATTTAATTACTGAGGATGAGAGTTGTTATAATTTGAATTTTTTGAAGTTGATTGAGATTGATACGATTTTAATTGCAAGTCGGCATTTGGTTAGAATGCCTTATTCTTTGCATGAGAAATCAAGTCTTGTTAGTGTTCCGGTAAATCCAGCAAAACTTATGGAGTTTCAAAGGCATTGGGCAAAACCGAATATGGTGAAACCTGATTATAATCGAAGGTTTGAGTTTTTGAAGTATGATCCTGCATATGGCAAAGATGCGTATAAATTGTATGAGGAAGTTGAACTTTTTGAGGGAGATCCTATGATTGATAGCGTTGTTGAACGTCAAAACTCTGAAAAAGATAATTTCGGTGAGTTTAAGTTTGAGATAAATGAGACTATTGAAATTAAAGATTTTCCGCAAACAATTCAATACGTTTTGAATTCGGATTTTGAGGATGGAAGAAAGCGTGCGATTTTTCTATTACTTACATTTTTGTCGAGTATAAATTGGGATTGGAATCATATTGAGGATACAATTTATGAGTGGAATAAGAAACAGAGTGATTCTTTAAAAGAGAATTATATCGGGGCGCAGATTTCGTGGTTTAAGAATTCGAGTAAGGAGATTAATCCGCCAAATTTTGATAACGATAATTATTACAAGGGAATTAATATTCCTGCCGAAGTTGTTGAAAAAGATAAGAAAGCTTTTAGAAATCGTGAAGTTAAAAGTCCTTTGCATTATGTTTATTTGTTTTTGAAAGGAAAAAATAGCCAGAAGGGTAAGAAGAAGTAAGAAACAAAATCTCAAAACTTAGTTTGAGATAATTTTTTACTAGTTCAAGGCATTTTATGTTGTAGTGTAGCAGCGCTACATAAGACATAAAATAACGAAGAAATAGTAAAAATTAGCCAAATTAAAAAATTATTTTCGAACAAAGAACCGAATATCTTCTTTGCCTTCAATTTCTTTTAAAATTCTCTCAGCAAAAGCTTTTTGAGGATCAGCTAGGAAATGACATCTTTCTTTTACATCTTTGAAATTTTCAAATGGTTTTTCAAGTCTCATCTCTAGAATGTCTTTTACGTGTTTTTTACCAATGCCGGGGATGCCTTCTAATGCGTGTTGCCGAATAGTTACTGGGCCAACACTATTTAAAAATTTCACGAAATCTTCTTCTTTTTCATCTATTATGTCCATTATTGCAAACAATAATTCTGATTTTGCACCGCTTGATAATTTGTCTGGCCAGATTGCTCTTTTAATAAATTGAATCTCGTCTCTTTTTCCTTCACCGATATATACTTTATCTCCAGCTTTTAACATTACACCTTGTTTTGGTACAAGTTCTAAGAGCGTATAATTTGTAGTTCCTAGAGCCTGAACAATATCAAGAGTCTTAAATGAGTTTTGGTTATCAATAACTACATCTAAAACGTATGCATATTCTTCTTTTGGCATTTCTTTTTTTTTTTGATTTCGTTGCGGCATCATTTTTTATAATACTTTTTGATTTTATTTATTTATAAACATTGCTTATAATAGAAATAAGTGAATTATTTCCTGTAGTTTTTAAGGACGTCTAAAATTTTAGTTACGTTCTCATCTACAAGAATCGTTCCGCTATGGGAAACGATTGCTCTAAGTTCTGTTCCATTTACTGGCATCAGTTCTACAATTTTTAAAATATGTGAGTTTTCTAATCGAGGGATTTCAAGTGAAGTAATTTCTTCAACTGCTTTTTTGAAAGTTTTTAAATCAAGACCTTTGTTTGCATTAAGATAATCTTGAACTTTGCCCTCTCTATATGTTAATTCTCTTTCTTTTTCTTTTGCATTAATTGCATCTAATACTTCTGGATTTGAAATTTCCTCTTTTGAAAGTATTTTATAGTTTGACATTTTTAAGCTTTTAATAGATGGACAGGATGTACAATACATGTTTTTAGTTTGTTACCATCCTTAATTCTAATCTGGTAGCATTCTCCTTGCTTTCCAGCTACTTCTCCCACTTTACCATGAAATCTTAAACAAAAAAGACCTTTTTGGTAACTTGGATATGCTTTAAGAAGAACTTTTTCTCCTTCATCAAATGATTGTAGGAATTTACTTACGTGTAATTTTCCTTTCTCAGATACGGATTTTCTCATCTTGTATCTCGATTTTCTTCTATTTCCACCGATTCTTTTCATTTTTTATATAAAGTATAAGTAAAAATAATCTAAATGAATTTAAAAAGCTTTGGGGTTTTTTATTTTATTCCTTCGAATACCCCGCCTTTTAAGGTGGGGATGAAATGAATATTCTAAGGAATGACCAAATTTTGTAAATCTTTATTTACAAAAGCTTAGAAATGTTCCATTTCTTGAAATCGATATAAAAAAATTTGGACGGTAAATACTCCATCATTTATGGTGGATATAGTCCAAATTTGTCGATTTTTGTTTTATTCTGTTTAGAATTTCAACTCCTACCTCTTCTAATTTGGAAAAAGCAAACCACTTTGCTCCTAAATCCTTTAATGAAGCTCCAATATGATAAACTTCTTCATCAATTATTAGGAATCGGTCATGTGAATAGTTAAATTTCTCTATTTCTACTTTTCCATATTGTTTTTCAAATTTTGCAATGTCAAGTTTTAATTGATTTGTGATGTTTTTAGTTAGGATTTTGAGTTTTACTTGCTTTTCTTTTTTAGATAAAATTGTTAGAGTTGTTTCATCAATATAGTTATCAATTAAGATTATTTGATTTTCTGCTTCTTTTATGATTTTAGATAGAAAAGAATGTGCATCAAAGATTTGTCCATCAAAAAATATTCCTTGTTTTGGTTGTTCTTTTTCAAATTTATTTAATAGAATTTCGAATTTTTCATCAGTATCAATTTTGTTTTTAATAATATCTTCTTTTATTGTTTTTATTTCGGTATGTATTAATTGATTTGAAGAAAGAATTTTTCTCATTGAAACAAATGCATTAATTATTTTTATACTTACTTGAATTGCCACTTTGCTTCTGAGTACGGCTGAGAGCATTGAAACTCCTTGCTCTGTGAATACATATGGAAGGTATTGTCTTCCTCCTCTTGTTTCTTTTGTGGTCGCAATTTGCGACCTTAAAGTGCTATTTTTTTTTGAGGTACCATTTTGGCACCTCAAAGAATTATTGTTTAAATCTTCATTTTTTGTGGTCACAGATTGTGACCTCAAAATTTCTTTTGAAGTTCCAATTTGTAACATCAAACTTTCATATTCTTCTTGTTTTAATTGAAACATAAATTCTTTTGGGAATCTTTCAGAATTCCTTTTTACTGATTGATTTAACACTTTAGTTTCAACTTGATATAATTCTGCCAAATCAGAATCGAGCATTACTTGACTTCCTCGAATATTATAAATTTTATTTTCAATTTCTCTCTCAAAAACTATTTGGTTTTCTTTCATAAACTATTTTAAATCTTTTTGTTTATAAATATACCTTGTGAAATGAGTAGAAAAATTAATTTAAAAAAGTTATTCCTGAGATTAAACTTATTATTGTAAGGAGTGAGGTTAACATAAGTCCAGTTGTAATTCTAAAAATAATTATTTTGTTTTCTTCAGAAGTGACATTTTTTGCTGAAATTAAAAATAAATATAATGTAGCGATAAAAATAAGGGATAGTCCCATACTATTTAATGCATTTCCAAATAAGTTTGGAGGTATTAATTCTTTTCCTCCGATAGCGATAAATCCTAGAATTCCTGCCAAGATAATAAAAAATGTGTTTGAAAATTGGGTATAATAATGTAATATTTCATCAATTTTATTAGTATTAATGGGGATGAGCGCGGAATATAAAAATATTAATGGATAGGTTAAAAAAATTAAGTTATTTTGAAATAGGCTTTTATTAAAATTCATAGAAAAAGCTATATATAAAAATAAAATTAAATTAAAGTATATTACTTTATCTTCTTTTTTCATTTTTAACCTAATATTGAAAATGGCATATTTACAAATGCAATCATAATACTCAAAATGATTATTCCAATTATAATTATTGTTTTTTTTGTCATTGTGATTAAATATATTTTATTATATATAAAGTTTTCTTTTTACTAAAAAATAGAATAAATCTATTCGGATTTTTTTCTTAAATTTAAAAAATTATTGAAGATTTAAACAACACACAACTCTTCTTTTAGAATTCCTAAAACTTCATTGTATAAAGTCTTAGGTAAATCTATTGTGATGAATCTTGTTCTTCCGTATCTTCCTTTTGAGACAATTTTAAAGTTAATTAGTCCTAGAACTTCTAATTCGATAATAATGTCGGAGATTCTTCTAAGAGTTAGGGTTGGAACATGCAAATCTTTTGCAAGCTTATTGTAGTAGTCATAAACATTTCCAGTTGTTGTAGGTTCGATAAATGTTGATTTTTGACCAGTTACGAGGTTGTGCTTTTCTTTCATTGAAGTTTTAATAATTGCATAATTAACTAATTGGAATTGTTTTGGTTGGGATTTGATTACATCTAAAATTCTATTTCTCTCAGTTTTTTTGTCAGCATTTTCAATGTGCTCAGATAAAATTTTTTCAGCTCCATCACGTTCTGCAAGTTCTCCTGCAAATCTTAATAATTCCAAAGCTCTTCGGGCATCTCCGTGTTCTCTTGCGGCATAAGCGCTACATCTTGGAATAACTTCTTCGTCTAAAACATTAATTTGGAATGCTCTGATTGCTCTATCGTTTAAAATGTCTTGAAGTTGGACCGCATTATATGGCATAAAAACAATTTCTTCTTCATTTAAAGAGGATTTAACTCTTGCATCGACTGTATCCATAATAGTTAAATCATTTGTAATTCCAACAATTGAAACTTCTGAGAGTTTTAATTCGGGATTAATTCTAGTTAGATTATATAATATATCGTCTCCAGCTTTTTTAATTAAGGAATCTATTTCATCAAGAACTAAAAGAACTGTTCTTTTTTTAACATCTAGTGCCTCATGAAGTGCTTTATATAAATCGTTTGTTGAAATTCCTGTTGAAGGCATTTCTTTTCCAAGTTGTTTTAATATTTCTAAAAGAATTCTATATTCTGTGTCGGCGACTTTTTTTAGTTTACAATTTACTGTAACTAATTTTAGCGGAATTTCTCTTGCACTTGCAATATTTATCATTTTTGATAGTACGTGAGAAATACATAGACTCTTTCCTGTTCCTGTTTTTCCATATATGAAAACATTAGAAGGTCTCTCCCCTCTTAGGGCTGGAGCTAAAATTTTTGCCATATCTTTTAAATATTCTTCTCGGTGAGAAATTTTTTCGGGTATATAATTAGATTGTAAGACAGCTTTATCTTTAAAAATAGGTTTTGAACTTATAAATTCTTCAAAAAAGTTGTCTAAATCGTCCTTATTTTCCATCTCAGAAGTTTGTTGCATCGGTTTTGTCTCGAGGAAGTTTTCCATTAGAAATATGCACACTTCTATTGTGTTTATAAATGTTTGTTGTATGAGAAATAAATAAGGCACACGTTACAAAGTCTTTATAAAAAAACTTGCAATTTTTCTTTACTTTTTTCGAGTGCAATAGTTTCTTTATTAAGAAGATTAATTATTAAGATATAGAAACATAATACGCTGCATTCTGTCTTTTGTATTAGCGCAAATCTAAGCGATTTACAATCAAAAGGACAAGATTTGTCTAAGCGCAAAATGCTTGCATCCAGCCTAAATTTCAACTTCTAAGGGGTTTTAGCGTTCGGTTAAACCTCATAACTTGCCCCCAAGAAGGATTTTCTGTATAAGGGCGATTTCTCTCCCAGGCCTCTTTTGGATGTGCAGACGTTCCTCCTTTTCAGGTGACTTGTCTCATGTTCCTATAGTAATATAGATAGTAGAGTATTATTTATAAAAGTATTTTTCTCTTTTTTCGGTTGGGGTCACATTTACTCCCACAAACTCAAGAAATTAAAAATTTCTAAGCTTTGCGTCAACGCAAACTTTATAAACTGACAGAAATTGTTACTACTTTGTGTTGGATAGATGGTAAAAAATAAACCTACTACAAAAATAGTTAAGTTAAGTCTTGATGAAAGGAATAGTCTTGCACTTAAAAGGATTGAGGCAGTTCAGACTGGTTTAGAACAAAATTTAGGTTTTGATTTGGAAGAAATGGAATTAATGGCATTTTCAGATATTGAGAGTAGGGATAATTTTTATTGTATTAATATTACTAGTTTACCTAATTGGCAATTAAGATATAGCAATGGTTCTTCTAGGTCTGGGCAAAATGGAAAATTTATTAGGGGGGTTTTTGGAATTTATTTTAATAACGATTTAGTTGATACTGTAAATTCAAAATATTCTCATGAGTTTAAGGATAAAGTTCCCAAAGCTTTGCAAGAAAAATTAGAGTTGTATGGTATTACTGAATTGGTTTAATTCTCTATTTTTTCTCAAAAATACTAACAAAAAAACCTTGAGTTTTAGAGTATATTGGACAAATTC
>CAZLRR010000006.1:0-14750 GCA_964562045.1 uncultured Methanosarcinales archaeon | reverse complement strand
TTCTCAAAAATACTAACAAAAAAACCTTGAGTTTTAGAGTATATTGGACAAATTCTAAAAGAAGTTCCAAGTTCAAAATTTTGTCCTTTAAAAGATTTTATCAAAGGATTTTCAAAAGGCAAAACAAAATTAGTTTTTCCTTTAACTAAAGGCAATTTAGAAAGTGCCCAGTTAACATTAAATTCATTCTCCTCAGGTTCTTGAGAACAAGTAGAATAAATTAAAATTCCGTTTTCGCAAAGTAGGGAACTTGCTTTTTTTAAAAGTTCTCTTTGAAGTTTTGATTTTTGTTCAACTCCCATTAAATTTCTTTTTGAAAGCCAGTTTCTATCAGTGATTAGATTTCCGCTACAAGGTGCATCTAAAATAATTAAATCAAACTTTTTTTTTGTTTTAAATTCTTGTCCTGTTGTATTAAAAATTTTAATGTTTTCAAAGCTCTGTTTTTGGATATTATTGATGAGTTTTTGCAATCTTTTAACTTCTGGTTCAAGAGCAAATATTTCGAAGTCTAATTTTTTTTCTCTTAGTTTGTCTGCGATTTGTGTTGTTTTACTTCCTGGACTTGCTGCCATATCCAAAACAGAGATTTTTTTGCTTTTAAATTTTGAAAACTCAATTAAATTAGCGGGGATTTGTGATGCAATATCTTGAAAATAAATTTGTCCTGTGAGTGCTGGAAGAGATGAGACTAGGTTGAAAAACGACTTTTCAATTTTCAAGCAATTAGGAAGAAAAGTGTTTGAAAATTTTACTCTATTTTTCTTAAAGAAAGTTTCAATTTTTTCTTTAGAAGTTTTTGAAAAATTTATTCTGATGTATTTATCATTCATATGAGATTTTTGTATTTCAATTAATTTTTGTGAAGATTTCAAACCAAAAAATTCATCATAACGTTTAAGGAAAATATTATTCATTACTAAATCTGGTACTAAAATATTTAAAAGCTTTTGTTTTAATTTCAATTAAATGGAGTTATTGTGGTTTTATCTTGCGCTAGGTTCGGCATTCTTTTTTGCGATAAAAGATTTACTTGCTAAAAAACTTTTCAAAGAGAAAAAATTTTCCGAAGAAGGATTACTTTTTGAAGAATATTTGCTTCTTTTAATTTTGGTACTTTTGTTTCTATTTCCAAAAGTTGAATTTGCGAGTTTTTATGGTAATTGGGGGCTTTTTTTATCAAAAGGAATTTTTCTTTTTATGGCAAATTATATTTATTTTTTGATGCTTAGAAAGTACGAAATTTCGTTAGTTTCTCCGCTCATAAATTTAACTCCGATTGCTTTGGTAGTTTTGTCATATTTTTTACTCTCAGAACAACTTACTTTCTTGCAAATTTTGGGAATTTCAATTACGATTTTGGCAGTTTATTTTTTAGAGATTATAAAACATCATCATCATAAAACTGAGCCTTTAAAACATCATTTTTCTCTTTTTAATTTGAAGTCAAAAGATTCAATATTTTTTATTTTGTCAGTAGTTATGGTTCTTGCTTTTTCAATAACGGCAGTAATTGATAAATTTATTTTTTCATCCGGAATTACAGTTTATACAAATTTGTATTTTACGGCTTTGATTGTTTTAGTAATTTTAACTGGAATTTTGATAAAAGAAAAAAGGTTAAAAAAGTCGATTTCTGAGGTTGTGAGAGAACCGAAATCTTTATTTGTTGCATTTTTTGCAAATGTTTCTCAGGTTTTGGTTCTGTTTGCGATTGCAATTCCTGGAGCCTTGATTTCTCTAATTATTCCAATTCGAAGACTTTCAACTTTGATTTCTTCAATTTTTGGTGGGATTTTGTTTCACGAAAAGCATTTGAAGAAGAAATTTTTTTACACTTTACTTATGCTTGTTGGTGTTGTGTTGATTGTAGTTTGAAGGTTTGAACTTTACTCCGCTTTAATAATATAAAAATATATAAATCAGAAATTTTCTTTTTTCTTATGGTAGAACAACCTCAACTTTCAGAAGAGGAGATTAAGAAGAGAATTGAACTTATGAAAGAGAATTGTATTTTTTGTAAGATTGTGAAAAAGGAAGTGCCGTCAAAGATTGTTTTTGAGGATGATTTGTGTATAGCAATTTTAGATATTAATCCTGCAACAAATGGTCATTTGCTTTTGATGCCTAAAGAGCATTATATGATGATGCCAATGGTTCCAGATAATGTTTTAGGGCATTTAGGAGTCATTTCCAATTATCTTTCTGATTTGCTTAAAGAAGCGATGAGTGCTGAGGATGTTAGTGTTTTTATTGCAAATGGTGCAGCTGCTGGTCAGCAGTCTCAGCATTTTATGATGCATGTAATTCCAAGGTATAAGGGAGATGGTTTGAATTTTGATTTGTCTGGTGGTGAGCAGAGTGAAACTGAACTCGAGGAAATTGCTTCAAAGTTGAGGGCAAGATTAGAGGGAAAAAATTAACTACGTTAATTTTTTCAAGTTATTCTAATATGTAATGACATAAATTTATAAATTCTATTTTTGCGCAGATATATAATGCGTGGGCGAATGTGGGTTTTGATTGTTAGTATTTTATTTCTTTTTTCAGGGATATCTACATTTGCTACGGATAGTTTTGATTTTGAGATTACTTACGTGAATAACCAAAAGCTTCCTTACTCTCTTCTTTACAATTTTGAAAACAAAATTGGTGGAAAGCTTGAATATGAAGTTGAGGTTTACCATGTTCGTTCTGGTGAGCAGGTTTATTTTGATACGTCAATTTGTGATAGAAATCCTTGTGAGGGAAAAATTACGTTTGGGAGAGTTTTGTTTGGAGAATATGAACTTTATGTTAATGTGTTTCATGATGGAGAACTTGAACGAGTGAAAAAAACTTTTAGTTTGGAGTCAAAAGAAAATGATTTTGAAGTTAAATTTCCTAAGCAGATTTTATATGATGGGTATGGTTCACTGAAAATAAAACCTGAAATTATTACTAAGTCTTCTTCTGAAACTGATTTTGCAGTAACTATTTTTCCTCGAAGTGAACCTGATTTGTCAGAGGATTTTACTTTTCATTGTGAAAATCGGTGTAGGCCAGAGTTTGAACTGACAAAACAAGTTATGTTTACAGAATATGCTGTGAAGATTTATTCAAATTCTCAAACTGAGAAAGCTTCTTTTGAGGTTGTTTATGATGGTGAAGGGCAAGAGATGGGAGATGGGGGTTCAGAGAATAGAGATAAAGAGAAGAGAAAGAAGAGAGAATATGAGGTTTTGGAGGAAAAGAAAATTTCCAATTCTTATGCAGGTTCAAAAGTTGATGAGTTTGAACTTGTTAAAAAAATAGAGGTTACTGATTCTATGGATTCTACGGATTCTACGGACTCTGAAAATGTTTCTGATTCAATTGTTTATGAGTTGAAATTGTCGGGAATTGGGAAACTTGAAAAGATTGAGTTTGAGAATTTGGTTTTAGAGGATGAGACTAATCTTGAACTTGGGCTTGATGAGTTTGAGTATGAATTTGGATTTGGATTTGGAAATAGTTCGCAGGCTTTTGCAATTGATCCTTCAAGATTAAATTTTACAACGGCAAGAGTTAGGCTTACTGCAACAGGGAATAGTTTGTATAAATGTGCTTTGTGGAATTTTTCTAAGAGGAGTTGTGATGGTGATTGGAGTTTGGTTAGGAATGATTTGGTTTCTGGAGAGGAGTATGAGTTTGAGATTACGCCAAAGGACCCAGGTTTTGTTGAAATTATTTCTGCGGATAAAGTTGATTTGCTTGATTCTAATAAGATGTTTGTTTCTGATGTTTTTTCAAAAGTTCAGGCAATTGATAATGTGAGTGTTTTAGTTCCAGAGGATTATTTTTTGAGGGTTAATTTTGAAAAAGATTTGGTTAATGGAAATGATATTACTCTTTATGCAAATGGTACAAATTCGGTTGTTGAGGTATACGAGGTTAATTCTGATGTTGTTTTGGAGAGGTTTGAGAATATTTCTGATTATGGAGAGTATAAAATTATTTTTGATAGTTTGCCTTACGGAATTAAAACTTTTGATTTGAAGTTTTTGGATTCGGTAAGTGTTGATTTTATTATTGATCCGCTGAATGTTTCTAATGTTAGTCTTAGCTCGATTACTCCTGCAAATTGGACAACAGATGATTTGATTTTGGATTATACCTTAACTGATGCTGATGGTGAGTTTGTGCAGTGGTATAAGAATGGTAATCCAGTAACTATTTGGGATTTGCCGTTTTTGTTTAATAATTCTGGCGGGGTTGGAGTTACGAAAGATTATTCGACTGCTAATCGTGATGCAACAGTTAATGGAGCAGTTTGGAATAGTGCAAATGATGGTTATTATTCTTTTGATGGGAATGATTATTTGACTACGAGTTATAATCAACCGCAGGCATCAAATGAGGAGTTTTCAATTGCTGCTTGGATTAGGGTTTCAAATAGTTCTCAAACAGGTTCAAGAGCTATTGCAAGTTGGGGTGCTAATACTTTTTCAAAGCATATGTATTTTGGATTGGGTTCGGGAGAGACTGGAGATTATCCAGGAAGACTTCATTTTGGTAATTTGAAAGATGGTGAGTTTGCAGTTCGTGGTTCTACGGATTTGCGTGATGGGAATTGGCATCTAGTTGTTGCATCAAAGGAAGCTTCGGCTACTAATACTTCGGAGGTTAAGCTTTATGTGGATGGGAATTTAGAGGTTGTTCATGCTGCTGAGTATGGTTCACTTTCTGATTTGGATAGTTCTGATAATCCTATCAGGGTGGGAGTTAAGCATTTTGCGGCATGGAATGGAGATTGGGGTTATTTTGATGGAGATATTGGCGGGGTATGGATGTTTTCTGAGGCAATTGCTCAAAAGTTTGCAGTAGATTGGTATAATGGGGATGTTCATGTTCTTTCAGGAAAACAAACTCGGGCAACTGAAACCTGGTCTGCAAGAGTCGCTGCTTATAATTCTACAAATGTTAGTGATTGGGTTTGGTCTAATGGAGTTACTTTAATTGATGTTGCGGAAGGAGAGAATGAGCCAGAAACAACTTATTTGAGTATAAATTCTACTTCGGGTTTGAATTTTACAAATGATAATTTGAGTTGTTTTGCCAGAGGTATTGATGATGTTATGACTAATTTGACTGTTTATTGGAGATGGTTAAAAAATGGAATTGAACAACCTGCACTAGGTGGGTTTGCAAATATTACCGCAAATTCTGTTACTATGATTAATGTTTTAAATTCGACTTATACTAGTTCTGGTGATGTTTGGACTTGTTCGGTTAAAATGAATGATAAGAGGCAGAATGAGACAAACTGGAATGACATTTCGATGACTATTATTTCAGGACTTGCTCCTGTGGTTGAGAATGTTACTTTAAATTCTACTACGAGTTTTAATTATACGAATGAGACTTTAACTGTTTCTGGCGAGGGTTATGATTTGGATGGAGATAATGTGACATTGCATTATGAATGGTATCGAAATGGTGCTTTGTTTACAACTGGGGCTTCTTCTGATGATTCGGTTTTATATTTTCCTGCTGATGATACTTCGGGTGGATTTACAGAAGATGAAAGTACTGAAAATAATGATGGAAGCCTTGTTGGGGTTACATGGAGTTCAAGTAGCGGTGTTGATGGAGGAGCAGGATTTTATTTTGATGGGAATGATTATATTAGTGCAAATTCTGTGACTTCAGATATTGCTGGAAAGGATTCAGTAATTGTTGGTTGGTTTAAGACAAGTTCAATTTCTGGCAGTCAAACTTTGCTTGCTTTGAATACTAATGGTGGAGGGAATAGAATTATACTTGGTCATGCAAGTGGAAGTGATACTATAAGAGTTTATGATGGTTCTTGGCATAATTCGGGCGTGAGTTTTGTTGATGGGGCGTGGCATCAAATAGGTTTTGCTTTTGAAGATTCTACAAATACAATTAGGGTTATTTTTGATGGTCAATATGTGTATAATTTTTCTTCGAGCGTGTCAGTTCAAAATGATGATTGGTTTTCAGTTGGACAGGATTGGGATGGAGGTTCAACATCGGAGCATTATGTTGGTTATGGTGATGAGATTAGTATTTTGAATGATAGTTTGAATTCTGTTGAACTTTGGGATTTTTATCAGAATGGGTTTGGAATTGTTCATACGAATTCAACAGTGCCTCCCGAGTATACTGAGGTTGGTGATGTGTGGTATGCTTTAGTTACTCCCAATGATGGTTCGCAAAATGGTACGAGTGTTCAATCGAATAATATTGTGATTATGGATGTTCCGGAAGGAGAATTATCTCCTGTTGTTCAATCGGTTTTGATTAATGCTAGTGATTATCCATTTAATACTACTGATGCTGATTTGAGTTGTTATGCAAATATTACGGATGACCGGGTTAGTAATGTGACTGTTTATTACAAGTGGTTTAGAGATGGTGTTGAAGAGCCATCTTTAGCTGGAAGTATAAATAATGTTGCAGTTAATTTGAGTTCGTTTATTTCTATGATTGATTCATCTAATACAAATAGGAGTGAGGAGTGGAAATGTGAAGTTTTGCCTTACGATGGGTATTCAAATGGAACAGCTTTGAATGGTTCTATTTTGATTTTGGGTGCTCCTCCTGAGCTTGAAAATATTAGTTTGAATGCTACTTCAAGTCTTAATTTGACAACAGATAATTTAACTTTATGGTTTGATACTTATGATTTGGATGGAGATAATGTTTCAGTTTTGATTGAATGGTATAGAAATGGTGCGTTGTTTAAAACAGGCGGTCCTATTGTGGAACTTGAGTTTGAAGGGGAGAGTAATTCTACTTTTACTCCAGATACTTCCGGATTTGGAAATGATGGGACGGTGTATTTTGCTCAGCATCATTCTACTGGAAGTTATGATAATTCTGGATATTATGAGTTTGATGGGATTAGTGATTGGATTGATGTTGGTCCGGTGGGAGTTTCAGGGCGTGAAGAGAGAACAATTGCTGCGTGGGTTAAGGCGGATTCTTTAAGTCAAAATGATTGGACAGGAATTTTTGGGTTTAGTCCTAGTATTAGTTCAAGTGGTTTATTCTTCGATTTTCAAGTTGATAATGGTGACAATTATTGTTTGCATTTCTATGGTGAACAATATGATTTTATGTCACTTGATTTGAATTGGCATCATTTGGCTGCAACTTATGATGGAAATGATGCGCGGATGTATCTTGATGGAACTTTGATAAGAACTATTAACGTTGATTTGGATACTATTGATGATGTGAGGCTTGGTAAGAGGGGAGATAATAATAATTATTTTTATGGAGATATTGATGAGGCTTTGGTGTATAATATTGCGCTTAATGATTCTGAGATTAAACATTTGTATGATAAGGGTTATGGGTTTAGGGAGATTGTCGAGATTGATTCAGAAGATACTTTGGCTGGAGATAATTGGACTACAAGATTAAGGCCTTTTGATGGTATTCAGTGGGGGGTTTGGAACCAGTCAAATAATATTACGATTAATGAGGAAGTTATAATTGATTTGATTTCGCCTGTAAATAATAGTGTGGCAGATTCAAATATTGTTGGGTTTGAGGTGAATATTACTAATTATGATGATACGGTTTCGTGGTGTAGAAATATTTTTAATGGAACTTTTAATGGAACGAAAATTTTTTATCCGTATGACTCGACTGTGAAAATTAATAAGTATGTTGATATTTTGCCTGATGGAAATTGGACTTTTGAAGTTGTTTGTAGTCGGTTTGGAGTAGATTATAGTTCTGGGGCATATAATATTGAAGTCAGTGGGACTGAGCCATTTTTGAATGCAAGTTCTCCTGAGAATTATACTGAGGATAATTTGAATCTGAGTTATTCGATTTATAATGATGTGGGTGTTAAACCTTATTTGGGTTGGACTAGAAATGATATTCATTATGATTCTTATATGAAATGGTTAAATCAGTCTGATTTGAGATTGTGGTTAACTTTTGATAATTTGTCTAATGATTTTATAGAGGATAAGTCTATTTATGAGGAATTTACTGTTGAATCGGGAACAATTTCATGGTTTAATGATACTTTAAGGAATGGAGTTTATTATTCGGATGGTTCGAGCAATGATGCAATTTTGGTTCCGGCTTATTATCAGGAACAGGATAGGTGGGAACCATTAACGATTTCTGCTTGGGCGAGAACAACAGATAATGGATGGAATATGATTACTTCGTGGGGAAATGATAATGATTGGGGGAGGATGGCTTTTTGGATTGATGATGTTTTGAGGGGAGGTGATAGGAATGATTATGTCTATCATGATATGAATGTTACGGATAATTTGTGGCATCATTTGGTTTTTAGAAAAACTGCAAGTTGTGGAAATATGGATTGTTTGGAGTTATATGTTGATGGTATTGAAAGAAGTCGTACTTTTGATAATGAGGGTTTGGGTAATATTAATAATATGGATTATCCTTTTACAATTGGTAAGGATGCAGAGAATGATTGGAATAGGTTTAATGGTTATTTGGATAATATTCAGGTGATTCATGATGATAATATTGATGTTGTTTATGATTTGAATTCTAATCATATTTTGGAGATTTATTCAAGGGAAACTTTGTCGGGAGATTCGTGGAGTACATGTTTTTTTCCTTATTTTAATTATGATGGTTTTGTGACTAATTATTGTTCAAATGAGGTTAATATCTCTCTTGATTTGGAGTTTGATTTGATAACGCCTTTGAATAATACGGTTTCAAATGATTCGTTAGTTGCTTTTGAGTTTAATATGACAAAAGGATATGATAGAACTGTTGATGAGTGTCTACTTGTGGTTGATGGAGTTGAGACGAATAGTTCAATTTCTAATCCGGGTCAGCACGAAATATTGTTTGGAGATCTTTCAAATGGAGTTCATATTTGGAATATCAGATGTAAGAGGCTTGGATTTGATATTGATAGTGATTGGAGAAATATTACTGTTAATGAGGCTCCGCCAATTAAGTTGAATGCTACTAGCTCTGCAAATTTGACTATTGATGATTTGAATGTATGGCATAATATTTTTGGTGCAAATAAAAGTCAGATTCCTACTGATTTGTTTAAAGAGGAGAGACAATTTACTTCGGTTGTTAATGGTATTGATGATAAGAATTTAGTTTTGAATTTACCATTTGAAAATTATAGTTCAAGTTCGGATGTTTTGAGGGATTTTTCGTTTTATGATAGAAATGTTACGAACAAGAATGCAGTTTGGAGTTATGATGTAGGATTTAAGGGAAATAGTTCGTCATTTTATTTTGATGGAGATTTTGATTCTATAAATGCGGGAGATATTGATGAACTTGACAAGGCTACAAAATTTACAGTAGCTTTTTGGTTTAATAGGGATTTTGATAGAAATGATGGGTCTTATCACGGGGTTGAGAATGTAATGGTTTCGCAATCCGGAGACTTTTTTGATGATAATCTTGAGATAGGGTCAGATGGGTTTGATTTGGAGATTTATCTTGATACGATTGGTGGGGAGAATACTATAAGTTTTCCGGCCGCAGTTGTTGATGATACTTGGTATAGTTTGGTAGTTACATATGATTCATCATGGACTAATGAGTTGAAGGTGTATAAGGATGGAGTTTTGATTTATGAGACTGGAATTTTTGGAGGAGAACTTGATGATTCTACTGGTGGTCCTTTTGTTTTGGGTGGAGCTAATATGGATCATTATGGAAATGCGGAGTTTAGAGGATATCTTGATGAAGTGCAAGTTTATAATGTTTCTTTTACTCAGGCTAATGTTGATGCTTATCATGGTCAGTTTCAGAGGCATATTCCTTATTATATGACAGATGCGGGAGATGTTTGGAGGGCTGAATCGTTTTTGACAGGAACTAATTACGTGAGTAATAATTTGACGATTGTAGATATTTCTCAAGGAGGAGAGAGTCCAGTTATTGATGGGGTGGTTTTGAATGCAACTGATAGTCCGCAAAATTTGACTACTGCAGATTTGAATTGTTATGTGAGAGCGATTGATGATTTGAATTCTTCTTTTAATGTGAATTATAGTTGGTATAAAGATGGAGTTTTGCAAGGAGGTTTTAGTGGTGTTAGTGTTGTTTCAAATAATACTTTGAGTTTGGTTTCAACTTTGGGGTCTGCGAGTACGAGTGTTGGAGATAATTGGACTTGCGCGGTGACTGTTTTTGATGGTAATAGTTATTCAATGAAAAATGGAGAAATTTGGTGGGAGAATAGGAGCATTCTTGTGATTAATGAGCCTCCTGAGATTGTTAGTCTTGAATTAAATTCGAGTAATATTTATAATTATTCGATTAATAATTTGACTTTGAATTATGTGATTAATGAACCTAATGGAGATGATTATAATATTAGTGTTAGGTGGTTTAGAGATAATTATGAGCAGTATCCTTGGAGGCCTTGGGATTTTGGAGATATGAAGGATGATAATCTTCTTTTAGATATGAAGTTTGAGAATTCTTCAACTCATGAGTGTAATGGTTGCGTAGTTGAGGATTGGTCAATTTATAATAATGATGGAACTTTGGTTCGTGGTCCTGATTGGACAAGTCAAGTTCCATTTAAGTATGCTGATTTTACAACAGGTTCGTATTATTTTAGAAGAGAGTCAAGACAACAAGTGAGAGTTCCTAGTAGTGCAAGTTTGAATAGTGCAGATGAGGCAGTTACGATTTCTGCTTGGGTTTATCCAACAGCTAATAGTTGGTATCCTGGAATTTTTTCAAGAGATGATAATAGGCTTACTTTGAGACTATATCGTGATGAGAGGAGAATTCAGTTCAGGGCCTGTTATACGAATGGTCTCTGGACTACTACTGATAATCTTGCTTCTGAGATTGTTCCATTAAATAGTTGGAGTCATATTGTTGCAACTTATAATGAGTCAACTGCAAGGCAGAAAATTTATTTGAATGGTATTTTGGTTGAGGAGGATTCTGTAACTTGTAATTTGGACCACATGGGTAGGTGGACACAAATTGGGGTGAAAGATGATGGATATACTGAAAATTTGGATGATTATTTTGAGGGTATGATTACTGATGTTCAGTTTTATAATGTTGAACTTAATGGAAGCCAGGTTCAGAATTTGTATGTAAGAGATTCTTATAATCGAACGAAAGTTCATGAAAAATATATTGAACCAGGAGATATTTGGGGTGCTATGATGAGGGCTTGTGATGAGTATAGTTGTAGTGATTGGGTTTGGGCAAATAATGTTTCAATGAATATTTCTCCAAGGCCAAATGTTACTGTTTATTCTCCTTTGAATCAGACAAATATTTTTGGGACTTTTGATGTTAATTTTACATTTATGCCGTTCGATAATGAAACTAGTAATTTGTCTTATAGAGTTTATTTGAATGGGATTTTAAATGAGTCTGGAACGGCGTTGTCTGGAAATAATGTGAGTTTTATGCGTTATAATTTGTCGCACGGAGGATATGAGTGGATAATTTCTGTAAAGGATCAGGATAATGATTGGACAAATTATACTTATGTTTTTAATGTGATTAGGCAGTATCATGCAAGTTTGAGTAAAATTTTTTCACACCCGGAAGCTGATAGGTTTGGAATAAATTTGACTCTTGTGAATTATCTTAATGTGGAGTCTAATATTAGTGTTATAGATTTTGTGGATTCAAGTTTTAATTATGTGGCTTTTACTCCTATTCCGGATTGGTCTGATCCAGCAGCTGGAACGTGGATAGGTTCGACTTTTGGTTGGAATTTTGTTATTCCTTCAAATTCGGTTCAGCCGATTAATTATACTATTCGTAGGTTTGGTAATGATCCTGTTTCAAATAATTTTATTTTTGGTTTGGATTAAGGAGAACGATTTTCATTATTTTTTAATTTTTGTTAATTTTTTTAAAATATTTTTTAATTTAGGGAAATTTTTATCAATATTGTATATGACATAAATTTATAAAAAGTTAAACTGAGACTAATATAATGAAAAGTATTAGCGGACTTAAAATTGGAATATTTTTTTCTTTTGTTTTATTTTTGAGTTCAATTGTGGTTTTTGGTTCACAATTTTTAGAGTCCGAGAATGTTTTCGATTTTAAAATTATTTCTGTGAATGATGTTAAATTGCCATATTCGCTTGTTTATAGTTTTGAGAATAAAAAATTTGGGGCGTTAAATTATGAGGTTGAGGTTTATCATGTGAGGTCTGGTGAGCAGGTTTTTTATGATGAATTTGTTTGTGATGATAGTTTATGTGAGGGAAAAGTTGAGTTTAAGAGAGTTCTTTTTGGGGAGTATGAAATTTATGTTAATGTATTTTATGATGGCAGGTTATATCGGCAAAAAAAGAATTTTATTCTGAATTCTGAGAAAAATGATTTTAATGTTGTTTTTCCAAAAGAGATTTTTTATGATGGGAAGGGGTCTTTAAAGTTTGAGGCGGAGATTAATAATGAGGGTTCTTCGGAGAAAGATTTTGTGATTCAAGTTTATCCGAAAAAAAGTCCTGGGTTGGTGGAGGAGTTTTCTTATCATTGTGGGGGAAAATGTGATGTAGATGTTGAGATTAAAAAGCAGGTGTTTTTTTCTGAGTATGGAGTTAATGTTTATTCTAATTCTCAGACTTTGCAGAGAAGTTTTGTTGTGAAGTATAAGGAGGAAGAGGTGGAAGAATCAAAGAAGAGTTATGTTGTTTTGGAGGAGAAGGAGATTGAGAATAAGTATGGTGACAATTCTCAGAAAGTTGTTTTGAGGAAAGTAGTTTCTGAGGAGAAAGCTTTTCAAAGTTTGGAGGGAAATGGTTCTGTTAATATTTCTGAGCAGGATTTTAAGTATGAGATTGAAGTGCCTGAGATTAAGAGTGTTAAGAAAATTTTGTTTGAGGATTTGAGTTTGGAAAATGAGAGTTTTGAGTTAGGTATTGAGGATTTAGAACCAAATGAGGGAGTTGAAACTGAAAATGGAACTGAGGATTTGGGTGATTCTGTTCAGGCTTATGCTATTGATCCTGAGAAATTAAATTTTACAAAGGCAAAGGTTAGTGTTGTTGCTAAGGGAAATGTTTTGAAAAAGTGTGCTCAGTGGAATTTTTCGAAAAGAGTTTGTGAGGGGGAGTGGAAAGTTTTGAGGAGTGATTTGGTTCCAGGTGAGGAGTATGAGTTTGAGTTGAGTCCAAAGGACCCTGCTTTTGTTGAGGTTATTGAGATTATGTCGGCTTATCATTTGGATAGCTCGAGAGGTTTTGTTTCGGATGTTACTTCTGATGTTGAAGTTTTGGGAGATGGGTTGAATGTGTTGGTTTCTGAGGGAGAGTTTTTGAGGGTTAAATTTAAGAAAAAGTTGGATAGTGAGAATGATATTACGATTTATGCTGATTCTTTGAGTGGGGCTGGAAGTGTTGAAGTTTATGGGAAAGATTCAGATGTTTTGCTTGGAATTTTGTACCCGGAAGATTTTGAGAGGTCGACAATTTATTTGACTAATTTGGTTGGTGAGCAGGATATTTTTGATTTGAAAGTTGTTGGAGGAGATGTTGTTTTTGATTATGTTGTAGATCCAACTGTTTGGTATAGTCCTAGTTGGGATTATAGAATTGAGTTTTTTGTTAATTCGTCTGAGGTTAGTTCTGATTTGAATGATTTTCCGATTTTTGTTGATATGAGTGATATTCCAGCAGCTTCAAATTTTTGGGATGAGATTCAAAGTGATGGTGGTGATTTGGTTGTGACTGCAGGAGATGGTGTTACTAGGTTGCCTGTTGAGATTGTTTCGTTTGATAATTCTACTCAAACGGGAGAGATTCATTTTAAGGGAGATGTTTCAAGTACGAGTGATACGAGGTTTTATTTTTATTATGGAAATCCAAGTGCAAGTCAGCCAGCAAGAAATGCTACTTTTGGTTCTAATGATGTTTGGACAAACGGGTTTGAACAGGTAGTTCATATGCAGACTAATGGGACTGATAGTTCACCAAATGAATATACTACAGATGGTGTTGGGGGAAGTCCTGATGATGTTTCTGCTCAAGTTGGTGGGGGGCAGAGGTTTGTTTCAAGTTCAAGTGAGTATTATTCTTACGCGAATGATTTTAATGCTTTTGCTGGAACTGGAGAATGGGTTGTTGTTGAGATGTGGTTTAAACTTAATGAGCTTAATAATACAAATAGGCAGGATTTTTGGTCGAATAAGGATTATACTTTTTTTTATATTGAAGCAGGAACTAATGATTTGTATTCGAGATTTGCATGGGGTGGTCCAGATATCAATGGAACTTATCGAACAACAGTTGGTGATACGAATTGGCATCATCTTCTTTGGAGAATTAAAGAGTCTAATACTGAGAGTAATAATGAAGAAATTTGGCTTGATGGAGTAAGAGTTCATAATAGGACAGTTTCTGATACAACTTATACTTGGAGAAGTGATTATCATGATTTGGGTTATATGGGACATGGAAGTCAGTTTTATTTTAATGGGAGTTTAGACGAGTATAGGGTTTCTTTTAATGTGACTCGATCAAGTGGTTGGATTGGAGCAACTTATTCTAATCAAAATAATCCTTCAAATTTTTATTATTTTGGAGTTAGTGAGGGTTCAGCTGCTGATATTTCTGGAAATGTTAGTTTGACTGCTACTAGTCCGTATAATATTTCTCTGGATGATTTAACTTGTAATTATGTTTTGAATGGTAGTGCTACAACTGCAGGAATTGCGTGGTATAAAAATTCTAGCCCTATGATGTCTTTATATATGCCTTTTGAAGGAAATAGTAGTAATGCTTTACTTG
>CAZLRR010000005.1:39428-45693 GCA_964562045.1 uncultured Methanosarcinales archaeon | reverse complement strand
TCCTTTTGTCGAACTAGTTATTATATTTAATTGCCCAGACATAGTATCTCCTGTTTTTTCAACCCAAATATCTCTTGAACCTCCCGATTCAAGACCTAGTCCTGTCACTAATTGAGCAGGAGTTGAAGGCCTGATATAATTATTTGTAGCTGTATCTATTTGTGTCATAATATAACCTATATTAGAATTAGTAGCATCATACTCAGATCTAAATAATCTTGCATTTATATCTCCCGCAGAATTTCTTAAAGCGATTGTACTTGCAGTTGAAGCTTCGGCAACATTGTATCCATCAACTAAATCTGCATCTAAACCACTACCTGAACCATCATTACCCGAATGCCAATACTTACTTCCGGAATTATCTGAAGATCCTTTCCATAAATCTCCATCAGGGCCCATAACTGCAACAGTAGCACTACCCCCATTACCAAACATTACTCCCAAATTTCCTTCATAATAATTCAAATAAATAGCCTTACTAGTTCCTGCATCTAGATGTAAATTTCCATTAGTAGTTACAATTGAAGCATAATTGTCCGCATCAGGAACAGTTCTTCCATTTCCACCAATTCTTAAATAAGAATTCCAACCACTATTTGGACCAAAAGTAATATGAGAATCGGCCGAAGTAGTTAATGGACCAGTAAAACTATCTGCCACATCACTTCGCAAAAATGAAGCAGAATTAATGCCATCAACTAAATCTGCATCAAGACCACTACCTGAACCATCATTATTACTTTGCCAAACTTTTGCCCATGAAGTCCATGCCCCATTATTCCAACCCGTTCTTCGAACAACATATGAACTTCCAGAACCCTGATGAGGGAAATAAGTCTGAACTATTCCCTGACCATCTCTTTCTTCAACAACTAAAACTCCGTAGCCATAAATTCCAGAAGGCGGAGCACCAGTACCAGTAAAACCAGAACTACTTGCAACACCATACATACCTGGAACAGTTTGTGCATCCCAACTTGTGGAAGCAGAAATATCGCTTCTCTGAACAACAAAACGAGAATTATCAATTCCATCAAGCAAGTCTGCATCAAGACCACTACCAGAACCATCATTTAAAGAATGCCAAATTAAAGAATCATCTCCATTTGAACTTTTCATTCTTAACTTTGCTGTTGAACCAACACCTCCTGCATAATATAGAGCAATTGCATCATAACCACTCCTGTGAAAACCAATCCTTGGAAAAGAACCATCTGTTGTCCTTAATTCAATATTTCCGTCCGAATACGCAGCATTTGAAATTGCAGCATTATTTTTAGAAATAGTTAACTCTCCAGTCATTGTATCTCCAGATTTCAATACATAATTGCCTAAACTTGATGAGGATGCAAAAGCACTTGCATGTTGACCATCTAAAGTATCAGCATCTAAACCACTACCAGAACCATCATTACCTGAATGCCACACCTCATTTCCATCAACTAATATCTTTCTCCCACTAGTATCTGTACGAAATCCGATATATCCTGAATTGGCACTTGCACCACCTCCAAATTCGGTATCAGTTGCAATAAGATTAAAACGTATCTCTGCAGAAGTTTCATCATTTTTTCGTTCAAAATATGTTCTAGAATCATCAGTACCAATCTTTAAATATTCATTCGACATTGAACCAGAACGAGTAAAATAAAAATGATCAGTATTTGAATTAGAATTATGAATATGGTTACCAGTTATTGTATCTCCTGCTCTATTCACTGGAGCATAACCATCAACAGTATCTGCATCAAGACCACTACCTGCTCCGTCATTACCTGAATGCCATGCTTGATTTCCTCTAATATAAACTTGACCCGCAACAGGATTCAAATGTAAATTATATGAAGTTCCTATTCCAAAAGCCTGAATAGAAGCACCACCATTATTTTGACCAAAACCAATACTCGCATTTCCTGCAGTTGTTTGAAAAGACCAAACACCGCCCCCAGGAGTAGTATCACCAGCATTATCTAGAGAAGTTGAAATTGTTAAAGCTCCAGTCATACTATCTCCAGATTTCAATACATAATTGCCTAAACTTGATGAGGATGCAAAAGCACTAGCATGTTGACCATCTAAAGTATCAGCATCTAAACCACTACCTGCTCCGTCATTACCTGAATGCCAAATTTCTTTCCAACTCCACCAATTATCAGAAACATCACGCAAAGATCTAAAGTAAAGAGAGTTTTGGTCACTAGAAGTCCAACCTACAGATAATTGTCCTGCACCTTTATTCCCTCTTCCCCAAGTAAGAACTGAACCATAATCAGTATTAGGTGCCTTGTTAATATTACCTATATAAACATTATATGTATAAAGTCCGGCAGATTTTACTTCTCTGCCAGTTTCACCATCTTGAGGACCTAAAGTTAATCGTGCATATCGGCCATCAGTATAAGAAGTATCTAAAGCTAAGGATACATTCCCAGAAGTTCCACCGCCAGTTAAACCAGTTCCAGCAGCAACTCCGGTAATATCTCCACCACTATTAGTATCATTCACAATATCAACATCACAAATAACACTTGAACCATCACTTCGACACCATTTACCACTTGTCAAACTTCCAACCTGCGGGTCAGTTTCAGTGAAAGATTTTAAGTAACCCTCACTAGCATGATCTCCCCAACTATATGCAGAATCCCAATTAGAAATGTCTGAAGATGTAATACCAGAAGCAGGATCACCAGAATAGATAGGATCTGTCTCAGCACCAGAAACATCAGGCCACTCAATTCTACAATCACCACGAATACAAATAGTATCTGTAAAATTGTAAGTGCCTTCAAAATCACCAGACAAAACTTCATTTGCCGGATGCCAACCGCTTGAAAAAACTAAAACTAAGCTCAATAAAAAAGCCAATAAACACGATATACTTTTATTATACATAAAGATAAACGCAAAAGAAAATAATTTAAAGTTTAGTCTTCACTCAAAGTTAGAAAAACTTCACACTTTAACTCCAATAAGTAATTCCTTTTCTTTAATAACGAATCTTGAAATATTATCTAACTTTTCTGAAACAATTTTCTTAGCTCCAACTTTTTTTGCAATTGTGTCTTTCCAGTTCTGCGCAAGTTCAACATAATAATTATCACTGCCTGCAAAACTTACTTCAATTTCATCATTTTTATTAAGTCCTAAATCTTTTCTAACTTGTTGAACTCTACGAATTAATTCTCTTAAGAAACCAGATTCTAAAAGTATCTCATCCTGTTCAGTATGAAGTACAACTTGGCCTCCTGAAAATTCAGATGCAACTAAATCTTGTGGCAAAATTACTTCTTTAAGTATATGTTTTTCATAGTCAAGTTTAATATTATCATAAACACCAGAGATTTTTGATTTCTGTAAATCCTGTGCAATTAACGATTTATTCATATTAATTGCTTTTATTGCAGATTGCATATTCTCTTTCATATCTTCTTTTAATGTAGGGAAATTAGGTTTTACATTATAATCAATTTTCACGCCTTCAAGATTGTAAACTATTTTTTTGATGTTTGTTAATTTCAAAATCATAGGCTCGAAAACTTTCAAGTCACTTGATAAATTCCTTGCTCCTACAATATGAACTTTTGAAAGAGGCCATCTCACACCAATTTTTGCTTTTTCTCTCGAATTTAAAATTGCAGCAATGACATCTTGAGTTAGTTCAAAATTTTCATTAATTCCTTTTTTCTCAATAGTTTTAATTAGTAATTCATCTGATTCGGGTAAATTTTCTAAAAAAATTGATTCTTTTTTTCTTGGAAGTTTAATTTTTTGATAAAGCTCTTCAGTTTTGAAAGGGATTGCAGATGCAAACATTATCAAAACATTTCGTAGAACTTTTTCAAATACAAAAATTAAATCATTATCACGCTCCTCTGTTCTCTCTTTTACAAGTTTTAGATAAGTTTTTGAAAAGTCTTTTACAAGGAAATCTTCGACTGAAAACATTGCCTGATTTAGTTTGAAATCTTCCATATTTCTTGTGAAATTTCGAATAGTTAAATTTAATTTATACATAATCCACTGGTCTTCAACACTTAGATTGCTTATGTCTGTCATATCGCCTTTTGATTCGTATTCTTCTAAGTAGGAGTTTGTGAATTTGAATACGTTTTCTAGTGTGTTGAAAAATCCATCAACTATTGAGAATTCTTCAGGGTTGAAGTTGATTTGTTCTTCTGGAGCTCTTTTTGTTAGCATATAATATCTTGATTTGTCTGAACCCCAATTTTCAATTGCTTCCATGGCATCAATTCCGTTTCCTACAGATTTGCTCATTTTTTGTCCATCTTTGTCCATTACAAATTTATAGAACAGAACTTGATTAAATGGAGCTTTTCCTGTTAATACCATTCCAACGTTGAATAGAGATGAAAACCATCCTCTAACTTGATCTTCTGATTCTGTAATCCATGAAATTGGATAGTATTTTTCAATAATTTGTTCAAATGAGAGGCCTTCTCCGTAGTGGGATGCAAATGATGCACAACCACTCTCAAACCAAACGTCTGTAATAAAAGGAACCGGTTTCATATCTAACCCTGATTTTTTGTTTTTTATTACTATGTTTTTAATGTTATCTCTGTGAATGTCATCTAGCTTTACTTTTGCTCTTTTTTCTAGTTCTTCTTTTGAACCAAATACTTCATAATTACCTTGTTCGTCTTCCCAAATTGGAATCGGTATTCCCCAGTATCTCTGCCTAGAAATTGCCCAATCTCCTGCTCCAGCCATTAAGTTTTCAAAACTATCTCCTGCAAATTTTGGAGTCCATTTTACGTTTTTGTTTGCTTTGATGTTATCTTTAACGTATTCACTTCTTTTAATCCACCATTGGTCTGCAGCTCTGTAAACAATAGGTGTTTTACATCTCCAACAACATGGATATCTGTGAGATTTTTCTTCGGAGTGCAGAAGAGTTCCTTTTTGTTTTAGGTAGGGAATTGCTTCTTTGTCTACATCTTTGAAGTATTTTCCAACGTATTTTCCTTCTGTGAATTTTCCCTCTGGACCTACAGGACAAAAGATTGGAAGGTTGTATTTTCGACCTGCTTCATAGTCATCAAAACCATGACCTGGAGCAATGTGAACTAAACCTGTTCCTTCGGATTTTTTTGGTTTGTTATTTTCAGTTACTGATTCTTCATCGCTACTCTCTTTTGTATCTTGCGCGTTTGAGTGTTTATATCCTCTTTTTTCAAGTTTTTCGAAAATGTCTTCTGCTTCTCCAAATGTTACAAAGTCTGCTAAGATTACAGAGTGTAAGTGTTTGTGGTTTTCTTTTAGGAAATTTTGTTGAGATGGAGTTTCATTAATGTAGAAATGTTCGTATTTTACTCCTTCAAGTTCTGCTCCTTTAATCGTTTCTAAAATTTTGATTAGTTTTATGTTCTGAGATTTTGAAATTGTTTTAATTACTCCTTCTAAAAGTGGCTCTCCTGTAATTATTACGATTTCTTCTCCGTTTAAATTAACTAGAGCTTTTACGTAATTGAATTCTGGGTTTACTGCAATTGCCATGTTAGATTGCAGAGTCCAAGGAGTTGTAGTCCATACCATAAAGTATTCGTCTTTTTTCGTTGTTGTAAATTCAGGTTTTACTTTGAATCTGATGTAGATACTCGGGTCAACAAGTGTTGTGTAAGTGTCTTTAATTTCATAGTCTGAGAGAGTTGTTTGATCATTTGGACACCAAGCAACTGTTTTATAGTCTTTGTATAAAAGATTTTTTTCATCTGCTACTTTGAAGAATTTCCAAGCAAGGGAAAGATATTCTGGGTGAGATGTTTGGTAATGGTTTCTATCCATGAAAAGACCCATTCTGTTTCTGAAATCTCTCATATTATCGATAATTTGAGCAACATATTTTTTACATTCTGCAACAAAGTTCTCTTCTCCGAATTTTTTTAATTGTTCAACTGTTTTTAAACCAAGTTTTGCCTGAACTTTGTTTTCAACCGGAAGACCATGAACATCATAACCATCTCTTGCATAAACGTTTTTTCCTAAGAATCTTTGGAATCTTAAAACTGTATCTTTAATTGTATAATTTCTGAAGTGACCTAGATGTGGCTCACCAGTTGGATAAGGAGGACCATCAATAAAGTTGAAAGATTGTCCGTCTTTGTTTTTCTCTTTCACTTTGTCATAAGTGCCATTTTTTTCCCAAAATTGCATTATTTCTTCTTCGTAGGCAAATTTATCTTTACTCATAAGAATTTGAAGAGAATAAATGTTTATAAATATTATGTATTTTATTCAA
>CAZLRR010000005.1:29906-39328 GCA_964562045.1 uncultured Methanosarcinales archaeon | reverse complement strand
ACTCATAAGAATTTGAAGAGAATAAATGTTTATAAATATTATGTATTTTATTCAAAACATTATTTTAGACATTTTGTAATTTTAAAAGATATGTTGTTTTGCTTGTGAATAGTTTTTTTACAAATCCATTTTTATAGTCTTTTTGTATAGATTTGAATAAATTTATTAGTTTTATATTTTTGTCGATTAAAATTTTTGCATAGTCTGCAATTTCAGTTAACAAAGCCGATTTTTTTAATTCAGATTCTTTTTTTGCAATTAAAGTTATGTTTATGTTATATTTTAATTCTAAATCTACTAACGTTTGAGAAAATATTTCTATTCTTTGAGTTCTGGACTCTGGAAGGTCTTTAAAAGTTGCAATTAAGTCTACATCAGAGTCTTTGTTTTGAGTATTTCTCGCATAACTTCCAAATAAAACTAAACCTGTAAAATTTTCTTTGTGAGATTTTTCTAATTGGTCTTTTAGTTCAGTTAGAAGTTTTTTTATCATAGTTATATATTGGAAGGGTTATTTATAAATTTATTCAATACAAGAATAGATGTGCATGTTTACTGTTCTTCCATCAATTAAGATTGGATAAATATTTGAAATCAACTGATTACAGTCACTCGATATTGCAAGGGAGGAGTCAGTAAATGTTGTTTCTCTAAATGGACCATTAGGACACATTATGTCATGAGTATCGTTAAATTCTACATATGAGCCTAGAGTGTGCAGATGGCAGAGTTCTGCTACATATTCTCCGTTTACATAATTACCATTTTCATCATATTCATAATATTCACAACCATTAATATTTCTACATTGAGATAAGAATCTGTTGGGTTTTGGTTTAGCACTACAATCTGATTGACAAGATGAACCTCTATCTATTAATACCAATTCTTTTGAACCTTCATTAAGATTACCCAAATTATCTTCTGCTTCATATCTTAGGTATTTTGTACATCCTGTTGAGCCTGAACATGAGACTGAAACTTCTTGAGTGATTTGATCTAAGACTATGTTTGTATTTTCATTTTCTGGAATGCAAATATTATCACTATCAACACAGTATTTTAATGATTTTATTCCACTTCCACCAATGTCGTCTTCAGTAGTTATTGTGATTTTTAGTGAATGGGAAACAGGAGGAATTGCTAAATCTACAGTTGGAGGAGTTAAGTCTTCGCCTAGATGTATCCAAATTCTGTTTGCTGGGTTGTAACTACAATCTCCAAATAATGATGAAATTTCATCATTTATTGAACCAAGACAAGAGTAGTCACCAGTAGGGTTTTCTTCTTGAATTCTTAAATCCCAAGAAATTCCTGATTCTTGGATGTCTAATTTTAATTTGTTTGCATATCTATTATATTCTGTTGAGTATTCTCCTGCTTCTTCAAACGATCCTACTTTTAACTCTGAACCTCCTGTTTTTGTTAAATCATATTCTTGATGGTATAAACAAATGCTATATGGTTTGTTTGGGTTTGCAGAGTAAACGTTTGAGCCTGTTAAATTATCTATGGAGAAAAGTTCTACTTCATCAAGTCTACAACCTAATTCTCTGTAATTTATTGAGAGGTTTCCTTCGTTGAATAAAATCGGGTCTTCAATTATTACAACATAACCTGGATTGGATTGGTTTCCTTCTGTTTCGTACCCTACTTCTTCGTCTCCATCAGATTCGTTGAAGTACCAACCAATTACTGGGTCATTGTCTTTTATGAAAAATTGAGCATTTTCTGGAGATAGTATTTTTACGTTTGAGAGGTTTGAAGCTATTGTTTTTGGTATGATTTGGTATACTACTAAGTTTTGTTTTTCCTCTGTGTTTGATAGTTTGATTTTTACCTCTGTTTTGTTTTGAATTTGATTGTATGTTAGTTCATTTTCTATTGTTAAATCTGTCATTAAGTTGTAAGCTTTATTTAGAGTGTTTTGAAATTCTGCTTTTGTTTGTCTTTTTACTAAGTTTGGTAAGTGCAGAGCAATTTCTGTTGAGTTAATTAATTTCTGATTTGTTTTACCATCTTTTTTAATTTTGATGTATTTGTTTTCTTCTGTTGGTTTTGTAATTTCATGAGAATTACAATCTTTATCGAAATACATAGGTTTATTTGTTGTTTTGTTTAGAAATGTCGAGAATTTTGGTATGAATACATTGTTTTTTAGTTTACATAGAGAATCTTTATTTATGTTATTTATAGGAGTTTGAATTGAAGTTCCATCATCATTTATTGGAGAGTTTATTGTGAATGATTTTGAGTTTTTGTTGAATTCAGTTCCTTGAATTAGAGTTCCATCTGTATTCATATCACATTTTCCATCGATTGGTACTGCAATTACTTCTATTGTACATTGTTGTCCTGCGCAATAGTTTAGAACTTCTTGTTTGTTGAATTGAACATTTTCTCCCGAGGTATTTAATGCAAAGAATGGAGCATGTCCTGTAAAAACACTATTGTATCCTAAAGTCTCTAATTGTGTTTGTGTTGTTCCAGGAGTTGTGTTGTAAGTTTCGTTATTGTAAACATAAGTTCCTTCCGAGTTTTCAGGTAGGAAGTATTGAGGAGTCTCAGTTCCTTTTGTTACTTTTAGAAATACTAAAGTTTTCATGTAGTAATGAGTTTTCAGATAAGATTGCATCCCATCAGTATCTAAGGCACTTGGAACTGGATTTAAATTTGCTTGCACTCCCGCCTCAAAATTTTCTAGGAATGTATTTGTACTTGAAAAATATGGCTTACACAACCCACCATTTTCCGGAATTTGCTTTCCTACTTCATATTTTTCCAATACTGGAGAAGTAACATCTTCAGAAACTGGTCCAACGATAACATAATCTTGATTATTCGATGGCCAATAGTAGTAATCTCCAAAAACAGGAATAGACTCCCCAAAAGCATTCTCCCCAAAAACAGATAAAGAAGAAGAAGTGTCTGAACTTTTACCATAAATTTTATAGATTCCCGAATTTTCACTATCCTCAAAACTATGGGCAAAACCAAATCCCGCACATAAAACACTTAAAAGTATGAAAAAACTAATTTTTTTATAATCCATAGAATTTTTATACTAGTTATAATAAAAATAGTTTGTTTTAACTAAAAAGGAAAGAATTAACCATTATTTGTTTGAATAACAGTAACTACTGGTGCCAAATCACTCTCTTCACCATACTCATCAACTGCCTTTGCAGAGTACTCCTTATTGCCTCCATCAAAAATATGAGAAATTACAGGATTAGAACCTGAGTAGATTTCTGTCCACCCACTTAAACCAACATTTCTTTCCAAAATTTTATAAATTACAGAATCTCCTTCGGGATCTGCCGAAAAATCATAACTAAAACCTAAAGTTGCTCCAACTTCAATATCTGAATACTCGCCAGGAGCAGGACTTTGAGAGTTTAAACTTGGCGCTTGATTCTGACTAATTACAACCTCTAAACCACTAGGAGATATAGAAGAGGTTTTTCCATCTGAAACAACACATTCTATTGTATAAGTTCCGGGAGTAGTTCCTGCAGGAATATCATATGTGAAAGGACCTGTAGTTCCAATTTCAGTACCTCCAAATTTAACTTCATAAGTTAAAGAATCTCCATCAATATCTGTTCCTGTAAATTCTCCAGAAACATTTTGAGGCAATGAAACATCCCTTAAAGTAACATCTGAACCAGAAGTCAAACTAACCTCAGGAACATTGTTAACATTTGTTGAAGCAACAATAGGGTCTACATCAGTTAATGAAACACGATACTCAGCTACCAAACCTGCTTTCTTTACATTAATAATTGCAACTCTATCCGTTCCTTCATCAACATCATAACCCAAACCATCTAAAAATACTTCTCTAGTTGGAGTCTCAGTAGTTCCCTCAACAGATACAGAACTAACATCAAAAAAATAATTTGTAGTGTCTGTTAATGCTGACAATGTTTCCGTTTCTTTAGTCTGCGCATTAATAACCATTACATTATTCTTTGATAATGGTGCTGCACCAGCACCATCATAAGTCTGAACTATAGCATTATTTGGATTAACAAAAGCTATAGACTTCTCCGCCCCAGCATTATCATCTCCGCCAGAACTTCCCCCACCAAAACAACCCTGCATAGATACAGCAGCAGCTGTTCCCGCAGTCAATAAACCAAGTCTTTTAACTAAATCATTTCTTTTCATAATACTAACTATATATCTTTTCATATTTATAAATGTTGCTGTCACTAAGGGTTACAAACAGGGAAGTTTGGATAAAAAGTAATTTTTTGGGATAAAAAATATTAATCAACTTACCTTCTGCAAATCATAGGCCCCTCATCGTCCCTATTTCCGCCCCCCTTTCTTCTTTCTTCTTCATTTCTTACATATTTAATTCCCTCTCTCTCAGAAACACGATTAAATTGATAATTATGACTAACCCCTTCTGGCACACTTTGAACGGGCAACAACTCAGCATTATTCAAATCTTCCAAACTATCATAAACTCTGCCTCCTGGAAGTCTTAAAACATTTTCTGGACTCAATCTTCCACCATTAAGCAAACTCTCTAAATTATCTCGAAGTTCTCTATTAACATAAATAGAAATAGCATTAAAAGGAGACTCCGCAGCCCTTTGAGCCTGAGAATACAAAGGCGTTCTACCTTGCAAAAAATCTTCATCCCTTTCGTAAAATATAATTACAGGATTTGGATAATCATGAGGAAAAATCAAATTATGAGTCATCACAAAATCTTCAGTATTTCCATCTACATACACTTGTAAATAACCAGGAAATGCTCTGTCATAACCCCCAACACCAGAATAAGCATTATTAAACAAATCATAAACCTGATTCTCATTAAGATTTTCCCTCCAAAACTCCTCTGGAACAACAATTTCATTTGAAGAACTCCCAGAGCCTCCCCCAGAAGACAAACAGCCACCATTAAACAAAACAGCACCAAGAGCACAAGCATAAATCACTCCTTTCCTAATAAAAGAAACTCTGCCTCCACTCTCTGCAATACGACTCCTAGCTACCAAATCAACATCATCAAAAAAAGTAGTAGTTCTAGATCTTTTCCTATCCCCCTTAATTCTACCCTCCAAATCAGGCTCACAATCAAATCTACTACCTCTTCTATCACTCATACTAAAAATAACGCCCCTGAACTTATAAATCTAATCTTAACGTTTATCCAAAAAATATAAAATTTATCCGAATTCTAATCTTCTTCTTTTTCTAAGATTTCTTTAATTTGTTTTTCTAAAATATCTAATTTTTCTTTTATAATATCCCATTCAACATCAATTTCAACACCCCAATACTTATGAACAATTACATTTCTAAATTTTCTAATTACTTGCCAAGGAATTTCATTATATTTTTTCCTAATTTCTTCTGGAATATTTGATGCAGCTTCTCCAATAATCTCCAACGCTCTTGTCACAGCATAAATTGTCTTTTTATCATTTTTAAATTCTTCAAAACTAAAACTTTCTGTAAATTCTTTAATAACATTTATTTGTTCTAAAATATCTTTAATATATAATTCATATCTTCGCTGCATATTGAACACCCCCCAAAATCTCTTCTTTCAACTCCTCCCTAATCAAATTAGGTTTAACAATATCAATTTCTCTCCCAAATAAATCCTCAAATAATAATAATAAACCAACTTTATCATCAAATAAACCTCGCCTATCTTCAAATTCTACTAAAAAATCAATATCGGATGTTTCTTTTTGTTCATCCCTTGCAAAAGAACCAAATAAAATTAAATTTTTAACTCCAAAATTTCTAATCTTATCTTTATTCTTATGTAATTCTTCTAATATTTTTTCTTTAGATAAGTTTTTCATAATTTATAAAGAAATTGAAAATTTATAAAGATGTCGATTTCAAAACTATCCCAAAAAATATAAAATTTATCCTAAAAAGCTTTCTCCAAAGCCTTCTCAACCTCATCAGCATCAAACCCCTTTGACAACAAAAACTTCTCAACCTCCTTTCTAGAATGCGTTAACTTAGCATATCTTGCATACCCCTCAGCAATAGAAGGCATCTTCTTACTCTGGGCCACTTCCTTAGGCGCTAAAGTCCTCGGACCAACCAAAGGCGCAAACCATCTCTCACTTGTGCTCATAACCAAAACTCTAATCACCCAAATCAAAAGCAAAACAATTAAAATCAAAGCAACAAGCCCTATCCAAAAATAAGAACTCGTCAAAACACTAACAGCCCCAGAAATAAAACCATTTGAAACCGCACCACCTGTTGCTGAAACATTAGTTCCATTAACAACAGAAGAATTACTAACATTCACACTCACATTAGTAACATTAGTTAAATTTGTAAAGTTTGTAACATTCATAACAATAACACATAACAGAAGTTTATAAATTTTTTGAAAATTCACAACCTCCAAGGAACAAAAATCCAAACCCCAAATTTGAAAGTTTTGTTTAGAACAAGACATTTGAAAGCGAACTAGAGTTTACATCTGCTCGACTTTCAAATAACGCAATTATAGGCAAAAACCTCAAATTTTAACTAAGCGCCAACCTTCATTGAATCATACCTATCCTTCAAAATCCGAGCTGCAAATACACTCCTATCCCCATTCTCCCATGGAACAATCACATGATCATAAGAAGTTCTTCTTGTAGCATCATCAACTGATCTATACTCCTGACCAACCCTACACAAAGGAAAATCAACCCTCGAATCATCACCATCTAACACAGCGCCAAGCTTCTCATCTAAAGTCTTCTTCAAAACCAAAGGCACAGGACACTCCTCAGACACGCCAAGACTATAAACAATATTTCCTCTCCTAAATCTCTTTCCAACAGTCTCAAAACCAGTCCCCTTAAAATCCAAACCATATCCAGACCTCTCAAAACCCGCATCACCAAGAACTTTCTCAACTCTACCAAACATAGCCTTCAAAGCACCAGAATACTCCCTATCTGTTTTACGCAACTTCCCACTCTTAGAAACTCCCTGCCTCAAAACATTAAATTGAGCACCATCACTCTCAGATTTAATCGCCCCAACTAAAGCCACAGTATACACCTCAGGCCTATCAAGAACCTGTTTATCAATCTCAAACATTGATTTTCCACTAGCAAAATAATCAACCAACATATCCGTCAAAATTTGTCCAGATACAGAATCCACTCTCCTCTCACTACCAACACCAAACAAATTAAAAGGCATAGAAGCCCTCTCAAATCTCTGAGATGGAGCAAGCCCAGTCAAATTATTCTCCGCAGAAAGTCTTGAATTCGAATCCTTATACAACGCAATCTCCAAAGCCGCCAAATGAGAACACATAATCTCTCTCTTTTTCGGCTCACCCCAATGACTATCAGAACAATCACATCTTGCTCCCCCATAAACAAAATTCCCCCGAGAAGTCAAACTAGGATTATTCAAAACAACATCATGAACATCATCTCCATCCCTAGAAATAACATTTGCAGTCACAGTATCATTATACCTCTTAACAGAAGAAACAACATCAGAAAAAGATTTTGAAACATCACACCCTCTTCTTCTAAGTCCCTTAGCAAAATCACCTTTTAATTCCTCAAAATCAATGCCCTCCCTCTCAGCTTTTTCCTTAATTCTCAAACCTAATTGAAACGGAGTCTCAAGCATCATATTTCCAATTGCATACTTAACTGGCGAAACAAATAACTTTCCACCATCCTTAACTCTCAAAGAGATTCCATAATCCCTAGGCATTACAAGCCCATCTAATCTTGTTTTTCCACCCATACAACTAAATATTTCCCAAAACACTTAAACTTCGGTGGCAACAAATGGCACCACAAAATATATAAATAACAAAATTAATATTATTCTATGACAAACGTAACTGAAAACCTAAACCAATTTCTAACGGATCTTGGACTAACCAACCTAGAAATAAGAATTTATGACATGCTCTTAAACTACGGACCCTCTCTAGCATCAAAAATTTCCCAAAAAACGGGAATTCACAGAAGAAACGTATATGATGCACTTGAAAGACTATCCCAAAAAGGGCTTGTAAGTTATATTAAAGAAAATAACACAAAACTCTACTCCGTAAATAACCCAAAACTAATACATGAACAACTAAAACAAAAATCACAAGAATTTGAAACTCTACTCCCCGAACTATTAAACAAATACAATCAAGAAAACGAAAAAAAAGAAACTCTATTCTTTACTGGAAAAGAAGGTTTAAAACAAATATTTGAAGACCAATTAGAAAAAGCTCAAGAAACACTAATAATTGCAACTGCAGTCCACGTAGAAGAAACCATCCGTTATTTTTTCCCAAGATTTGAAAGAATAAGAAAAGAAAAAAACATCAAAACAAAAATGATAATGGATGAGAGTGCTGACAACAAAAAAGACCTTAAAAAAATCCCATTAAACGAAATAAAATTCCTAAAAAACTTCAACAAATCTGCAATGTCACAATACATTTACGGAAATAATGTTGCAATAGTTTTATGGACAGAAAATCCTTTTGCAATTCTAATTCGGCAAAAGGAAATCGCCCAAGGCTTCAGAGAAGAGTTTGAATTCTTTTGGAATTTAAAATAAAAAAAAGGAAAAATATCAAAACCAAAACAAAACAAAAAACAATTAAATCCAATATTTTATATTAGATTGAGGCATTTAATGCTGCAGTGTACTCCTTGTACATAAAGCATTAAATAACGAAAATATAATAAAAATAGTGGATTTAAGGAAATAGGATTGTTGTATCATCAAGCATAGAAGAAGGAGTTATAAACTCAGTCATTCTTGATGCACCCTGAGTCATAACAAGTGTAAGTGCTGCTTTTTGTCCCTCCCCCAAATCATGAGAGGGGATAAAATTCAACAGAGCAAGTTCACCTTGAACAAGATAACCATCACGATGACTTGTCCTATGAGTAGTTAAATAAGATACAGTAAAATGAGTAGTGGAATAATTCCCATATTTGACAGCTTGAACTCCATTAGGACCATCAAATTTAATCGCAGTATCTGCAAATTTTACTGGAACACTACCACTTCCAAGTCTTACAACAATAGAAATATTATCAACGCCAGCAGAAATCACACCATCACTTGTATCTTTTGCATATGCCTGAATCATATCCATATCAACAGTGATTTTATCTCTTGAACCCCTGCTCACGTCCATAGATTTAGACTGCAAACTCGATGCAGACTGAATTAAAACTCCAGCACCAATTGCAGCAACTAGAACTAAAGATATAAATATAATCATAGAAGCTGCACCATCTGTTCCTTTTTTGCTTTTTTCTTCTTCCATATAAAAAACTTCTACTTATTTACATTAAAGAAATTTGTAACCCCTGAGATTTAGAACACACAATGAAACAATTCAAATAATAAAAAGAAAAAATAAATTTTTACAACCTTTCCAACCTTAA